>JASEGF010000005.1:0-11861 GCA_030017935.1 Bacteroidales bacterium
CCACCAGCTAACTCAATAAGATGATTTATTGGCACACCAATTCGAGTTAAAAAATTAGATGGTTTTGCGAGATTTGGACCAGTTATTGTAACTACTCGCTCTATTAGAGGTTTATTTTTTTGTACTGCATCGTAAATTGCTTTAGCTGTAGCAACATTTTGAACTACACAACCTACCTCAATAGGCAATTTGCCTGATGGCACTTCTCTTCCTGTGATAGCTTTGATAAGTTGTTTTTCTGCACCCTGTGGGTATTTCTTTTTAAGGGGCACAACTTCAATATTAGAATAATTTTTAGATAAGCTAGTTAATTGTTTAATAGCATCTGGTTTATTATTTTCGATGCCTATGAATGCTTTTTTAACACTTAGAGCTTTCATAATAATAGTGATACCCACCATTATTTCTTCAGATTTTTCTAACATTAATCTATGGTCACAGGTTAGATATGGTTCGCATTCAGCACCATTAATTAATAGATATTCTGCTACTTTACCTTGAGGTATAGTTAGCTTTACATGAGTAGGAAATGCAGCACCTCCTAATCCTACTATACCAGCATTTTTAATTTTTTCAATTATCTCTTGTGGAGTAGCTTTTATATCAGTTAATAAGTCGTTTGTAGTATCTATACCATCTTCCCATATTTCTTGACTTTCTACATTGATTACTATAGATTGATGCTTATAGCCTGTAGCGTCTGTTATTTGATCTATTTTGTCAACTATTCCAGTAACTGGAGAATGAATATTAGCAGAAATAAAAGCTTCACCTTTAGCAATCAATTGTCCAGTTTTTACATGGTCGCCCTTTTTTACTAAAGTTATTGCTGGAGCCCCCGCACTTTGATTGAGCATAATATAAACTTTATTGGGCAATGGAGCAACTTTAATGGGAGAATTAGCTGAAATTTTACAATCATCAGGATGAACACCACCACGAGGAAATGTCTTTAACATAACTTAATTATTTTCAATATTTTGAGTTGAATCACTTGTTAAATCAATTTTAGCTGCTTTTTTAATTGGGAAATTTACTTCTAAAATGCAATTAGTAGGGCATACAGGAGCACATTTGCGGCATAAAGTACATTTCTGGTAGTCAATATATGCTAAAAAGCTTTCTATTTTTATAGCATCAAATTTACATTCTTTCACACAAGCATTGCAACCTATACAAGCTACAGAGCAATTAGCTTTAGCATAAACTCCTTTTTCTTTGTTCATGCAAGCTACATAAATTCTTCTATTTTTAGGTCCTTTATTTCTGATCTCAATGATATTTCTAGGACATGCTTTCACACAAGTGCCACAAGCAGTACAATTATCTTCTATCACAACAGGTAAGCCTGTAATAGGATCCATATACATAGCATCAAATTTGCATGTAGCTACACAATCACCTAGTCCTAAACAACCATATGCACAACCTCCATCACCAGCAAAAAGAAAATTAGCAAAACCGCAACTTTCTATTCCATTATAGTCATGTTTAGGAGGACAATTTTCATTAGTCCCATTGCAGCGTATGACTGCAACTTGCGGTTTTTTTTCTTCAGCTTCTAAATTCATTAATTGTGCTATTTCTGCCATAGTTTTATTACCACCTGGAGCACAAAATAGATTATCCAACGAATTATTTTTAACAATGGCTTCAGCGAAATTTCTACATCCTGCATATCCACAGCCACCACAATTAGCCCCTGGTAGTTTATCTGCTATTAGATCTATTCTGGGATCCTCATCTACATGAAATTGCTTATCTACAAAATAAATAATTGCTGCAAATATAGCAGCGATAAGCGATAAGACTAAAAAAGCTATAATAATTGGTTCCACTTTTTTTTAATTTTTGTGCAAAATAAATAAATAATTTTTAGTAAAAAAAAAATTATTTATTTTTTGATTTTAATAAATTTTTTAAATTTGCACACTTTTTTTACAGCTAAAAAATAATTACATTTATGATTATAAATGCTTTTTTAAAAGGCATACCTGTGGGCTTGGTATTAGCATTTAGTTTTGGTCCAGCTTTTTTTTTAGTTATACAAACTGCATTAGAAAAAGGTTTTAAAAAAGCTATAATAACATCTATAGGCGTTGCTAGTAGCGATGCTGTATTAATTTTTATTTCTTTAATGGGTATATCTGCTATTAGTGGATTATTAGAAAATATATTAGGTATAATAGCTAGTATAATTCTGATAGTTTATGGTCTAGCAATGATATTTTCTAAACCATCTATACTAAAACAAAGAAATCCCAGAATCAAGGAAATTAAAAGCAAAAACGAATATACTAAATTATATTTAAAAGGGTTTTTATTAAATATTGCTAATCCTTTTGTTCTGATATTTTGGATCTCAATTGCGGGTATTGTTGCCCAGTCGAGTTCCCAAGATAAATTTATTCTCTACAATGTATTCTTTTTTTTAGGTATTCTACTAACTGTTTTTGCAATGGATATTATCAAAAGCCTTTTAGCACATAAATTAACAGATTATTTACGACCTAGATATATAATGTATGCGAATAGAACTATAGGAGTGATAATTACAATATTAGGAATTGTTTTAATCTTTAGAACATTAGGTATTTTTTAAAATTTTAGAATTAAAAAAGGGTTCTATTTTATTGTGGATAAATTATTTTACCACAAAGAACACTAAGATATTACACAAAGTGCACAAAGTACCTGTTATAAGCCTTTTAATTCAATCTTTTAATAAAATAACATTCAAGTTTATCATTCTCTTTCATTATTTCTTTGTGTTCTTTGTGCCTTCTTTGAGAACTTTGTGGTTAATATTCAAAAGTACTATATTAAAAATAAAATTATTCTTTTTTAATATTTACTCACACAAAATGTTATAGAACCTAAAAAATGTGAAAGATATTAATAAAATTTTTCTAAAAAATTTTGAGCATCTAGAGCAGCCATAGCACCAGAGCCAGCAGCTACCACTGCTTGTTTATATACGGGATCTTGCACGTCACCACATGCGAAAACACCATCTACGCTTGTTTTAGTAGTTCCTGGAATAGTCTTAATATATTTTTCTTCAGTTAATTCTAATTGGTTAACAAATAGTTCAGTATTAGGGTGGTGTCCGATAGCGATAAAAACACCATCTACATTGATAGTATTGTATGTATTAGTTTTAACATTTTTTAATTTAATAGCAGTAACATATTTAGCAAACCCTTTGGTTTCGCCAATTATTTCGTCTACTACACTATCCCAAATCACTTCGATATTAGGTGTGTTTAATATTTTCTTTTGAGAGCAAGCGCATGCTCTGAGTTCATCTCTACGATGTATAATATAAACTTTAGAAGCTAAATTAGATAAATAAATAGCCTCCATAGCAGCAGTATCACCACCACCTATCACGGCGACGACTTTACCTTTATAAAAATATCCATCACAAGTAGCACAAGTAGAAACACCTTGTCCGAAGTATTCTTTTTCAGAAGGTATTCCCAACATTCTTGGTGATGCGCCTGTAGCTATTATCACAGATAAAGCCTTGATTTCATTATTTTTGTCATCCCAAAGCGTAAATGGATGTTTAGAAAAATCAACTTTATCGATAGTAGAAAAAAGAAGTTCTGCACCAAATTTACTGGCTTGTTCTCTAATTTTTTGCATTAATTCAGTACCATGAATACCTTCAGGAAAACCTGGATAATTTTCTATAACTGTTGCTGTTGTTAGCTGACCACCACTTACGAGGCCTTCATAAACGATAGGATTATAATCGGCTCTAGCAGAATACAATGCAGCTGTTAAGCCAGCTGGACCAGATCCTATTATTACTATTTGTTTTAAGTTATTAATGTTTGTCATTAGTCTTTATAATTTTTTGCAAAATTAATAAAAGAAAATGATAGCGGCCTATTGACATTTATCATTTTTTTCATAAGTAAAAATTAAAAAAATATGGTTCTATAACGTTTATTGTGAGTAAATTATTTTACCACAAAGGGCACTAAGATATTACACAAAGTTCACAAAGTGCTAGATATTAACCCTGACCTTTAGGTCAGGGTTGTCATACAGAGATGGATGGGCTTTAGCCCTGATAAAGACTAAATCCCAAAATCCTTTAATCCCAAAAATCCCAGTTCAGACAATTTAATTCTATCATTCTCTGTGTTCTTTGTGCACTCTTTTAGAACTTTGTATTTAATATTTAAGAGTACAATAATAAATAAAATTCCTTTTTATAAAAGTACTCTTTTTAAATATCTTCCCATACAAAACGTTATAGCACCCAAAAATTTTTTAATAAAATTTTGGTAAATTAGATCTACTAATATTTGAACTGCTAAGAGCATAATTAATTGTAAAATATGCGAAAATGTAGCTATCTTTATCTTCTGGGTCACCACGTTGTTCGCCAGTAAGAGTTTGCCCAGAGATTTCACCTTTAGATGGGTCTGCAAAATAAGCAGCAATATCTCCTTTTTGGCTTCTGATAATGTCATTATCAAAATATACTGTGCTACAGTCGTCAATGTAATCAGTAAAAGTAAATCTGGGTCCTATAGCGAAACCATATGCCCATTCTCTATTAGGTCTATACCTAAACCCTAATCCATATGGTATGGTAACTTGAAAATTACTATATGGTTTAATTTCTGGTGACAATCCTTGCCCCTCTGTAGAAAGTGGTTTTAGATTATACCATTTACCATTAGGAGCTCTACCTTGTGGATTAAACCAAAATACACCAACTCCTACAAATGCATATATTTCATAACTCGTCCAACCACGTACACCTTTTAATTGATAACGTTTTGTCTCCTTTGAGTTATATATGGTTAATTCATATTGTTCTGTTAATTCTAAAATAGGACTACGAAAATTTAAATTTCTATTATTTCGTATTGGATTTTTAGTAAAAGCATCATCACCTCTTAGATAACCAAAATTTAATTGTGTGCTTATAGTAGATATATTACTTAATCTATAATTATAAGAAACTCCTATCAAAGGTCTAGTTGCTTGTATATCTAAATCAAAAATAAATGGTTGTCCTGTAGTTTTACCACCACCTAAATCACCTAAAAAATTAGTCATTCCTATATTTACTCCAATATTTTGTCTATCTAATCGCCATGCTTGAGAATAAATATTTGCTATTAAAAATATATTTATTAAGATTAATAATATAATTTTTGATTTCATTATATTAATTTTATGCAAATTTAAAACAAAATATTTAAATAAAATTCATTTAATAAAAAAATTTGTATATTTGCAAAAAATAAAATTATGAAAAACATTCGTATTGCCTTATTTGGTATTTTAATTTTATCTTCATTAATGGTTTTTGCTCAAAAATCAAAAGAATCCAGTAAACCTTTCATAGCTGAAATTACATATAAAATAGATTATGTAGGTAATTGGGATCCAGCAGTTTTAGTTCAGCAACCAAAAGAACTAAAAGTATATGTGTATGGTAATAAAATGAAAACAGTTATTGATCTCTCTGGAATGGGCTATATAACAAATATACAAGATGGTGATGATACTACCTCAGTTGCATTAATAGATATACCTGCTTTTCAACTAAAAAAATACATAAAAACACCAAAAGAAAAATTTTTAGAAAATTTAGAAGAAATAGCACCACAAATCAATTACATTGATTCTTCTAAAGAAATAGCAGGGTATAAAGTTTATAAAGCTGAATATATTGTTAAAGATGAATTCGGTGATCCTATAACTACTATAGTTTGGTATTCACCTGAAATAAATGATGGAAAAATCAATGCTGCTGGTGATTTCCCTGGTCTAAAAGGGTTCCCTATGGAATATATTACTACTCAAGACGAAGGCTCTATAATATTCAGCGTTGGCGAGGTGAAGACTAAAAAAGTAAAAATTAAAGAAACAGATTTCCTCATTCCTACTGATTTTGAAGAACTAACTGAAGAAGAAGCTAAAGAATTATTCAGCGGCGAAGAGTAGAATATGTTTTTTTAAATTCATCCTTTTTGCTTACATTTTTAGAAATTTTTGTTATTTATTTTTATAGTTAAATATTTATTAATTTTGTAATATTTTATGGACTAGTTTATATGGCAGAACAAAAAAAAAATAAAATAGTAGAAAATAAAAAAACGACTAAAAAGACTATTAAAAAATCTAGTGAGGGAAAAACGACTAAAAAAGAAACTAACAAATCAATAAATAAAAAATCAACTAATGAAGATAAATCATCTATTAATATAGGAAATATAATATATTGGTTTTTTATTTCTTTAATTTTATTGTCTGCTATTTATATATTTTTATCTATAATTTTTTACTTTTTCTATGGAACTGCAGATGAACCTTTTTTGGTGAATGGTTTTTCAGCTGTCAATAATGAATCATTTAATACAGCAAATCCACTTGGTAGATTAGGTGCTTGTTTAGGATATTTGCTTGTAAAACAAGGTTTTGGAATTACAGCTATTTTAATTCCCGTTTGGCTTTTTTTACTTTTTTATTCAATAATTAAAAAAAATGTATCTATCTTCTTAAAATATCAAGTATATACTTTAGTACCTTTAATTTTAGTACCTTTATTTTTAACACTTTTCGGTGATGTGGCTGGTGGCTTGTGGGGTGCTACTGTTAAAAACTTACTTACTCCATACATAGGAAAAACTTTTTTTGCTATATTAGTGATTATTATAAATGTTGTTTTTTTCTTTTGGTTATTTAAAGTTTCTTATAAAGAATTATTTTCTAATTTTAAATCTTTAGTAAAAAATAAATCTCAAAAAACACAATTGTCAAGAGATAAAAATTTAAATAAAGAAATATTATTAGACAAAGTAGATACTAATATTGAAGAAAATAAACAAAATATCATAATAGACGAGCCACAACCTCATTATGCATGGGATATTGAAAATGATAAAGAAATAATTAATAAAGAAAATAATACACCTATAAATGATGAAGTATTACAGGATAATAAAGCTAAAAATGATATTGAATTTACAATAGAAACAATAGAAGATACAAAAAATGAAATAGAAACTCCTAATGCTGAGCCCACAAAACAGCAAGAGTTTGTACCTGAAATTTATAATTTAGATTATCAATTGCCACCATATGATCTTCTGAAATATTATGAAATCCCGAATAATAGAGTTACAAAAGAGGAATTAGAAGCAAATAAAAATAAAATTGTAGAAACTTTAGCTCAATATCAAATACAGATTAGTAAAATTAATGCTACAGTTGGACCAACAGTTACTTTATATGAAATAGTTCCAGCTCCAGGAGTGAGAATTTCTAAAATCAGAAATTTAGAAGATGATATAGCATTGTCATTAGCTGCTTATGGGATTCGTATTATAGCTCCTATACCTGGTAAAGGTACTATAGGTATAGAAGTGCCAAATTCGAATAAAGAAACAGTATCCATTAGAACTGTATTAGAGAGCGAAAAATTTAAAAATTTCCAAGGCGAGCTACCAATAGTGATAGGTAAAACCATTTCTAATGATGTCTATGTAGCAGATTTGACAAAAATGCCTCATTTATTAATAGCTGGTGCTACTGGACAAGGAAAATCTGTCGGTATTAATACGATTATTGCTTCTTTGCTATACAAAAAATTACCTCATGAAATTAAATTTATCTTTATTGATCCTAAAAAAGTTGAATTATCACCATATGCAAAGCTAGAGAATCATTATTTAGCAAAAATTCCTAATGAAACTGAACCTATAGTTACTGATGTAGATAAAGTGGTAAAAACTTTATATTCGCTGACAATGTTGATGGATACCAGGTATGATTTTTTGAAACAAGCAGGTGTTAAAAATATTGTAGAATATAACAAGAAATATTTAGCAGGAATGCTAGATCCAGAAGAAGGTCATGAATTTATGCCCTATATAGTATTAGTGATAGATGAATTTGCTGATTTGATAATGACTGCTGGCAAGGAAGTGGAATTACCAGTCGCACGTATAGCTCAGCTAGCAAGGGCTGTAGGTATTCATGTGATTATTGCTACTCAACGACCTTCTGTAGATGTGATCACTGGTAAAATAAAGGCTAATTTCCCTGCTAGAATAGCTTTTAGAGTCTCTAGTAAGGTAGATTCTAGAACAATATTAGATGTTAATGGTGCAGAGCAACTCATAGGACGTGGTGATATGCTTTTTGCTGTTGGTAGTGAGCTCACTCGTATTCAATGTGCTTTTATAGATACTCCAGAAATAGATGCTTTGATGGAATATATTTCTCAACAACCTGGATTTCCTGAAGCATATATTTTACCAGAACCAATCATGGAAGGTACTAATCCTCAAATTGTAGAAATACAGGCATTGGATCCACTGATTATGGATGCTGCTGCTATTATTATTTCAGCGCAGCAAGGTTCTATTAGCCTACTGCAGCGAAAATTGCAAATAGGACATAATAGAGCAGGTAGATTAATGGATCAGCTAGAAGCACTAAACATTGTGGGACCTCAAATTGGTAGTAAACCAAGAGATGTTTTGATTTCTGATATTTCACAATTGGAACAAATTTTGAATAGTCCTAATTAAAATATTAAAATTATGAAATTTTTAAATTGTTTTGTTGTAATTATTTTTTTATTACCTCAATTGTTATTTTCACAAGTTGAAGATACTAAAGCACAAAAAATTTTAGAAGACACATATACCAAAATTCAAAGCTACAAGACTTTGAAAATTGATTTTACTTATATTATGGAAAATTCTACTAAAAATACTAGAAACGAAAATAAAGGATCTATTACTATCAAAGGTAATAAATATGTGCTATCTTTGGATGATCAAATTATCTATTGTGATGGCATAACAAAATGGACTTATTTCGTTAATGATAATGAAGTACAAATAAATTCTGTAAATGCTGATGATGAACTTTTGCCTAATTATATTTTATTAGCAGATTATAAAAAAGATCATTATCCTAAATTTATTCGTGAATTGCCTAAAAATAATAAAGTGATTAATGTTATAGATTTAGTTCCTAAAACGAGTAAATCTTATTATAAAATTAGATTAGAAATAGACAATAATACTAAACTACTCACTAGTGCTTCTGTTTACAACAAAGATAATAATACTTTTACTTATGTAATTGATAAATTAACACCCAATATTACAGTTGAGGATAGTTATTTTGTATTTAATGTTAGTGAACATCCTGATGTAGTAGTTAATGATATGAGATAGTGCGTGAGGCTTGGAGACGATGTGACTGGGAGACAGGGAGATAGGGAGACTAGGTGACAAGGAGAGTATAGATGAAAAATATAAAAGATAGCTTTTAAATTAATATAATGAAAGGAATAAATAATATTAAAGAATGAGAATATAATATAAAATAATATAAAATTGATAAATCAAATGATAATATATTTTATAAAATTAAATTTATAGTCTATATTATAATAAAATGATAAAAAAAATTAAATTATATTTAGACACTCACAATTATCCTAAAACGGATAAATCATATTTGTTTTTAATAAATGCTTTTAATAAAGGAGTACAAAATTCTTTATTAGGCGTGAGAGCTTCAGCTATAGCATTTAAATTGATTATGGCAGCTATACCATTATTAATAGTTATTCTAAATCTTTTACCTTCATTTTTTACTCATGAAAATCTAATTAATTTCACATTATTGATGCAAGAGTATTTACCTAAAAATGTATATACCGTAATAGATGGACCTATAAATTACATATTATTTGATACTACAAGAGGATATACAGGAGTATGGATATTTGTCGCATTGTTTATTGCTTTGAATGGAGTAAGGTTGATAATAGAGTCATTCAATGCTTCATATCATATCAAAGAGACTAGACCTATATGGGAGCAATTTATTACTTCTTTTATCATTTGGATATTGATAACTATATTACTTGTCATTTCTATAGTATTATTTTTAATAAACAAAGATTTTTTTAATTGGTTAGTATCATTGGATTTGATGAATCAAAATGTGATACATTCATTTTATTTTATTGCAAAATATGTTTTATTTTTCATATTGTTAGTTTTATTATTTGAAATAATTTTTTATATAGCACCAGCTCGCAGACGTAAATTTAGATTTATGACATCAGGTACTATCATTGCTGCAATCTCGACATTGATAATAACAGGAGGTTTTGACATTTTCATCAGTAATTTTTCTAATTACAATAAAATTTATGGACCATTAGCAACAGTTTTTATTTTTTTCTTGTGGCTGCAAACAGTAGCGTTTATGATATTAGTTGGTTTCGAAATAAATGCAGTAGTTTATTTAGCTGATGAAGAAAATCCTAGACATATTATTTCTAAAATTAATTTTAAAAAAATTTTCTCCAAACATACTAAAAAATTAAAAAATAATGAATTACAAGAAAAAAAAGATAGATGAATTAAATAGATTATCAATAGATGAATATAAAAAAAAGACTAAACTTCCATTAATATTAATTTTAGATGATATACGTAGCAAATATAATGTAGGATCGATATTTCGCACTGCAGATGGTTTTAATGTAGACAAAATATATTTGTGTGGCATCACACCTTGTCCACCAGATAGAGAAATAGAAAAAACCGCATTAGGAGCTACTGAAAGTGTAAATTGGGAATATGAACCCAATATTATAGACTTGATAAAAAAACTAAAAAATCTTGGGTATTACCTAATAGGTGTAGAGCAGACTTTTAATAGTACATCCGCATTAGATTTGCCCAAAGATATACCATCGCCAATGGCAATTGTACTTGGTCATGAAATAAAAGGTATCAATGACGATGTTTTGGCAATGGTGGATATGGCTGTAGAAATCCCACAATGGGGCACCAAGCACTCACTAAATGTTTCTGTGGCAGCAGCTATAATAATGTGGGAAATTGTTAAAAGAAATTTTATTAAATAGTTGTTTTTATTAAATAGTTGTTTTTTTAGTTAAGGAGTTGATAAGTTGAGGAGTTTTTTAGGATTTAGAATTTCATATTTCGTTTTTTACTTATTTGAACGCAACTTAGTATTGT
Source organism: Bacteroidales bacterium (assembly GCA_030017935.1). Taxonomy (GTDB): domain Bacteria; phylum Bacteroidota; class Bacteroidia; order Bacteroidales; family DTU049; genus DTU049. The sequence goes on from JASEGF010000005.1 coordinate 11,055, forward strand.
GAATTTTACTCTATAATTTTCAACTTTTTTTAGCAATATTAAATAAGTATTCAATTAATCCATTTTTGATATCTGGCATTGTAGCATTTATGATATTTCCATTTTTGTCTATTAAAATAGATTGTGGGAAAACCACAATTTTTAATTGTTCTAATAATTCATAATTTTGATTAAAATAATACATTTCTAAATTAGGAAAATTATAATCTTTAGTGAAATAATAGTAATTTAAAGGTATACGATCGGCTGAAATAGCTATGATTTCTATACTATCTCTTATTTGAGGATAAATTTCATTAATGGTTGTTAATTCTTTAATACATGGTTTGCACCAAGAAGTGAAAAAATACAATAATATGTATTTTGTAGTAAATTGCTTTAAAAAAACCGTATCATTTTTTTCGGTTATCAATGGATATTTTGATAAATCAATTAGATATTTAGAAAATAAATTTTTATTAATATTTTTTATAATAAGTTTATGTTCATCAAATTTAGTATTATTATAAAATTGGGTTAATAATTTTTGTAAGCTGTCGAGAGTGAATAATTTCATATTTGACCAGTCAATTATGTTTTCTAATAATACTAATTCTCTAATAACTTCATTTTTTAATAATGTATCTTTGCCAAGTGAGTCTAGAAGTGCTTTGTAATTAACTTGCCATTCAATATTTGATATCAAATCTCTATTTTTTATTTTGGTCGAATTAATAATATAATCTCTAAAATAGTTAGTAAAAAAGCTCATATACTGCACATTATCATAGATAGGCCTTTGATTCCAAATATATTCATTAAATATTT
>JASEGF010000005.1:11871-17306 GCA_030017935.1 Bacteroidales bacterium
CAAGTCTGTTATATGATCTAGAGATTAACTTGATTTCTGCAATTGAATATTTTAAATAGTTATTAAAATAATTATTTTTATAGTTAGAAAATTTTGTAAGTAATAATGCATTTAAACTATCAATTTTAATTTTTGGAATTTTATTTATTAAACCACCTGTAGGTTCTATTTGAGCTTTAATATTACGAGCATAAAAATCATTAAGTATAATATTTAATTGTGGAATTTTATAATTCAAATCATTAGTATCTATATTTGATATAGTAAAATTAATATTTAATCGAGTTAAAAAAGATGTGTAGGTGTCATATTTCTCGAAATCTAAAGTATCAAACATTAAATTATATGTTTTATTATATTCTAAATATAAATCATTGCTACGGATGTCATTAACTTTGAAATATGAATAATAAATTTTGTCTTTTGGTAATTTTAAAATAATTGAAAAATTACCATTATGGTCAATTGGAGCTTTGGCAATTAGTGTATCAGAGAACGTAATAAAATCTTGTACGATATATAACCTTATCTCTCGCCCTTCAGCACTAGTGAAGTTGCCATTTATGGTTGTATATTGGCCAAAAACTATAGTATTGACAGTCAATGCTATTAAAATGTTCAGTAGTTTTATTGAGTTTTTAATCATTTGCTATTAAATTTATATATCATAAAAACTTATATCATTTGTATTTTGTTTTTTATAAAAAATTAACGGATAAGCTCAATAAATATTTTTATATGTAAGTAAAATATCATCTATAATTTCGGCAGGAACAAAATTGCTAATATCACCATTATAACTAATAATTTCACGTACAATAGATGAATTTAAAGAGGTATATGTAGGATGTGTTAAAAGGAATATTGTTTCTATTTTATGATTTAATTGTTTATTAATCTGAGCTATCTGACGTTCGAATTCGAAATCTGCAGATGTACGTAAGCCTCTTAAGATAAAATTGATATTATGTTTATTGCAAAAATCTATTGTTAAACCATCAAATTTAGCAACCTCAATAGAAGGACAATTTTTAAAAACAATTTGCAGCCATTCTAATCTTTTTTCAATAGGAAACATGTATTTTTTTTCGATATTATCGCCAATTGCTACATATATTTTATCGAAAAGTGGAATAGCTCTACATATTACATCTTTGTGCCCTAGCGTAATAGGATCGAATGATCCTGGGAAAACAGCACAATTCTCTTTTTTCATATTTTTAAAAATTTAAACAAAATTAATTAAACTTTATTACATAGATTTTGAGATAAAGGAAATGATTTAACAAAATATGATTGTATATTGGAGATTAGAATATAAATTATTGATTGAATAATTTTTTATTTTTGCAAAAAAATTAATGATAATATCATTTTTTGCTAGGATCCTGCAGCTATTGATTGGTCATACACCTCATTCATTACTTTTCATATGGGATTATTTTATCTTTTTCAATGCATATTATATACTTAGATATAGGATAAACATAGTTCGCAAAAATTTACATTTAGCATTTCCTGATAAAGCCCCTAATTTTTATAAAAAAACAGAAAAAGAATTTTATCATAGTTTCGCTAGAATGATGATAGATATTGCTATTAATGGTGCTGTAAATAAAAAAGAAAGGTTAAAATATTTACAATTTGAAAATATCCAAAATATTAAAGATTATCTAGACAAAGGACAAAATGTAATGATAGTTTTAGGACATTTAAATTCTTGGACTACACAGATAATTTTATCTGAAATTTTAGAAGCGCCAGTATATTTTGTATACAAACCATTATCCAATAAAAATATAGATAAATGGGTAAGGCTTTGTCCTAGCGCTCCAAATACTATTTTTATAGATAATCAATCTACTGCTAAAACTATGTTTAAAGTGTCTAAAGAAAATATTCCTTCAGTTTTTATAATTATTTCAGATCAATCACCAGCTGCTAATTCAGGAATACACTGGGCTAATTTTTTTAATATTAACACACCATTCTATAGAGGAACAGAAGTTTTATCAACTAAATTTGAACTACCTGTTTTTTTTGCAGAAATCATAACTAAAAAACCTTTTGAATATTACACTAAATATCAATTAATATATGATGGAAAAGAAAAGATAAATGATGGAGAGCTAACACATAGATTTGCAAAAATTTTAGAAGAAGCCATTAAAAGACACCCAGCAGATTACCTCTGGTCGCATAAAAGATGGAAAAAAGTAATAAAATATTGATTTATTCTTCTTCTCCCCGCAGAGCTTTGTCATAGTCTGGAGCATCAAGCATTTCCCAATATCCAGGTTTAGTTTTTACTTCGAAAAAATTGTACCAAAATGCTTCCTTTGTCATACTATCATAATGGATAGATTTATATCTATATTTCACTGTCATAAAAACACTATAAGAAATCATCAATGTCAATAATAATGAAAAACAAATTTTTAATAATTTACTTCTTTTTTCATAAATATATCTCATAAAACTGCCCATTGGAATAGCTAAAAAAGCGTGAGAATCTATCAATGCTCTGTAGCCAAAACTTCCTCCCCACCACCAGCACCACCAAGAAAAAATTATCCACATATTAATAAAAGTAAAAATGACTATTGCCATCAACCCTTCCTTTTCTTTATATTTTGACATCAATGGTAACCCTATCAAGGACAAAATCATTATAGGAGAATATACAAGCCACCCTTTGCGATAGCTAAATAAACTTTTAAAAAATTTAGGTTTTGTGAAAAAAAATCCTTCTTCTCCATAACTATAGTAAAATATCTGACCAGTTTGCTGATACCAATAAAAAAATTGTGGTATCCAAATTACAATGAAGCATAACATCATTATTATTACTTTTTGATATTCTCGCAGAAATAATAAAGCCCTTTCTTTCAATCCATTAAAAGATGTCACTCCCCACAATGCAAAAATTATTAAAACAATAATATTGGTCGGCCTGATCAAGGTAATTAATCCAGACAAAAGTCCAATTAAAACAGTAAATTTCCAATTTCTATCATCATGCCACCGCATAGTAGCCCACAAAAAAATAGAAAATAACACAAAACTATAACTATGCGACATAGTGCTTTCATATACAACATAATAATATAAATTAGTACCTAAAACTATAGCTAAAATAACTAAAGCAGTTATGTATTTATTAAAATATCGCAATAATACTTTTCTCAAAAATAAAAGCCCTATTAAAAAATAAATTAAAGTGCCAAACTGTAAACAAATCTTGTATGGTTCAGAGAAACCACCTGCATCGTAATTAGTATTCATAGCTATTAAATGTCCAATAAAGAACCAAGGAGCATATAAATAGCTCAATCCCATACTGGTTTTAATCACGTAATTACCATTAGGTGCTGTAGAAGGCCAAAATACAAACTCATGTTCACCAGAATAGTTATCAATAAATTTTAAACTCAAATCTTTATAAATAAAAGTAGCAGGTAGATAAGCATAGTACGAAACCACATCCCAGTAAAGTAGTTCTTTTTCTTTCCACAATTTCACATTGAGCATATTTATGCACATCAATGTAATTATAAAAAAAATTACAATTTTATCAATGGGAAAATCAAATCTATTTATTTTGAAACCTTTAACACTCATCATTTGAATCTAAACAGTCCATATTTCAAAATTACCCATAATATACCAAAGGCGTGTCTATTTTTTAATTTTTTGCCCGTATTTATAGTCCGAGGAATGTATTGCACTGGAACTTCAGCAACTTTAGTAGGATTTATACGCATAGTTTTTATTATGAGTTCAGCTTCAAAACCAAAACCGTTTTCTTTTAAACTTATTTTGTCAAGCAAATTTTTTTTGAAAAGCTTATATCCACAAGCTACATCAGAAATTTTTACATTTATTAGAAAAGAAGTTAGCAACGTAAATAATCTATTTCCCATATATCTACTAAAAGATGGTAAGGGACGCACTATACCAGGTAAATATCTACTACCATTCACAAAATCTATATTTAATTCATATAGTGCATTTAACATTTTAGGAATATCATTAGGATCTAATTCTAAATCTGCATCTTGAATTAAAATCAAATCACCATTAGCTGCTTTAATTCCTTGTCTAACGACATACCCTTTGCCTTTATTTACAGGATTTGATAATAATTTAATTTGAAAATTATTATTTTTAATAAATTCAGAAACTACATTATGAGAAGTGTCAGTACTGCAGTCATCAACGATGATTATTTCTACAGAATTAATAAATGATGGGAAAGATAAAGAAATTAATTTATCTAGAAGTATAGCAATAGTATTTTCTTCGTTAAAAAGAGGAATGATAATAGAGATGTTCATAAAAAAATATTTTAAGAAAGAAAATTTTTTCAAAAATATGAAAAAATATTTATAAAAAAATGGGATAGAGGAGAAGTAAAAGGATATACTCGTCTACGTCTTCGATTATTTGTTTCATAATTCTAATATTTTTTTCAAATATATAAAAAATTTTAATTATTTATCCAATATAATTTTATAAAGAACTTTCTACTTTTTCTTATAACTTATTTTAAATTTTAAAATCTTACTGTTAATTTAAAATTATCTAATAGTATTGTTGAGCTATCATTCAATACATATACAACTAATACAAAATAATTAGGAAATTTGGGTAAGCCCACTTCTATATTAGCATCTATCCATTTATTTGAAATAGGTTCTAATTTTTTAGATGTGTAATACACTACTGAATCCATCTCTTCTACTTGTATAACTAAATATGCATCAAGTTTATTTAAATCACTATTAGGGAAAAAATATTTTATACTGAAATCTACATTACTTGAGTCTTTTACCGTTATGCTGCCAAAATTTCTTCTATAAGTGAAACTATATTGATCATTTGGATTAAGTTTGCAAACTTGTTGACCAGAATATGCTGTATCACTTTTAGTAATTAAATTAGTATTAAAGATAAAAGGGTAGTATAGTGTATTATTAAAATACTCAAAATCAGTAGAATATTCATATTTATGAAATTTAATTAAAGGGAATTTACTCCTGTTTACAATCAATTTATATTCATTCCAATCCCACGTATCACTTACAAAAGAGCATCCTGCATAATGTAAATTTAAGCTAAAACTAAATAAAGTAAAAAATAATAAAATTAATGATAAAATTATGCTAATTATTGGTTTTCTGAATTCTATAATTTTATCTACAAAAACAGCTATACAAATGCTAAATATGGGTGTTAGCTCTACAAAAGGTCTTTTACCTAGACTACATCCATAACTCCATGACCACCATGATGCGAATATGTATGAAGATATTAAAAATATGCTTAATATCAATAACCCATTCTGTTCCTTTTTTATTGACATTATTATGGCATAAATAAAAATAATAATGTAAAGTGGAGTATAAATAAATGCTCCATTATCTGGTGAAAAG
>JASEGF010000005.1:17316-22732 GCA_030017935.1 Bacteroidales bacterium
ATTCTAAAAATTTGGGTTCTAACCAATTAAATCCTTCATTACCATATGAATAATATAAAAAATTACCTGTTAGATAATGCCAATAAAACATTTGGGGCAATAAGATTATTAAAAAACTAATGACTGTAATGCTAATAAATTTGATATTAAAAATATATTTGAACCTTTGTTTGAGTGCTTGCCAGCTATCTATATCTAAAAATAAAAGCATTAACACTATAAAGATAGGATTTGTGTATCTAACTAGAAAAGCTAGTGATAGGATTATGCCAAATAAAGCTATATAAATTTTCTTTTTGAAATTAGTTTTTATCAATTTGTCTATAAGGTACAAAGAAACAGAAAATATAAAAAAAGAATATAAATGAGAGTATAGAAATTTCTCATAAGTATAATAATAAAGATTGGTACCAAAAATAATTAGTAGCAAGGTAATGAAACATATATTTTTAGAAAATCTACGTTTAAGGAATAAATATAAAAATACTAATCCTAAAGTAAAATAAAAAGCAGCTCCTACACCTAATCCATAAATATACACTTTCCCAAAGCCATTATCATTAATATCAAAAATATTGGAAATTAGATATGAAATAGCATAAAATGGTGCTTGCAAAATAGCTACTCCCATAGCAACTTTAGAGAAAATCTTATTATTTTCGATGCTAAAGCCATCACCCGTCATAGCAGAAATATTTCCTGGCATTTTGCTACCATCATAATTGTAAATAAATGTAGCAGGAAGGTAAACATAATATGCAGCTGCATCAGCCCATATAGGGTATTCCCATTGTCCTAAATTTCTTCTATTATGGGTAAAAAATATATGAAAAAAAACTGCTACAAAAATAATTAAAAATATTACAAATTCTGAAATTTCTATGCCTAATATTTTCTTTTTAACAGGTATTATATCAGAAAGATTTTTCATTAACAAAGTATTTTTTAGTTAAAATAGTATTTTTTATTTTCAGTTTTATTTGATTTGTATAAATTAATTATCCATCCAAATTTAAAGCCATAAATCATGTCGAAATGTGTCCCTTCATCAGGTCCTTGAATGGGAAATAAATAATCTCGTCTAGATTGTGTAAAAGCAAATAAACAATCAAAACCAGCAGTGAATTTTATAATTTTTTGATTAGCATGAAATACATATCCAACGTATAGATAACCAGCGGGACCATTTCTTAAATAATCATATCCTTTAGCATAATCACCTATAATCTGTGGGGCGACATTTTCTCGATTTTCAATTCTAATCTTATGTTGCAAAAAACCACCGCCACCCATTACCTGAATGCCTGAATAATATTTCGTGGGTAGTTGAAATTGATAACCAGCTTTTGCAATAACAGAAAAACCACGTTCATAGCAAAAAACCTCTGCATACATACCATTTTGATCTATGATAAATCCATCTGATGTAGATATACCCTTAAAAATAGAATCTTCTATTTTAATATTATTGCCAAAAAGATAATTGTAATCTAGAGCAAATAAAACATTTTTAGAAGTTTTATATGATAGTTCTGCACCTACCCCATTATTATTACCATATCTGTCTTTCATATCTAATGCAGGAAAGTCAAAACTGTAATGTGCTATCAATGAAAGTGTTTTAGTAGAATCTACTAGCTTCTGTCCAAAAGTAAAATAAGTGATTGATAAAAATATAATGATGAAAACAATTTTTTTCATTTTTTAAAGTATTTATTAGGTATTAGATAATTTTTTACATAATCGCTAATACCATTTTCTAATGAATAAAACGGATTATTATAACCAATATTATGTAATTTTGTCATATTAGCCTCAGTAAAGTATTGATATTTGTCTCTAATGTCTAAGGGCATATCGATAAATTCAATATTTTCTGTAATATTCATAGCAGAGAATATAGATTTAGCTAGATCAATGAATGAACGTGCTTTCCCTGTACCTAGATTATATATCGAATTTTCTGGACGATGTTCTAAAAACCAAAATAAGACTTTGATAACATCTTTAACATATACAAAATCTCTCTTTTGTTCTCCATCTTTGTAGTCAGGTTTATGAGATTTGAAAAGTTTTATTTTACCTTCATCTTTTATTTGATTATATCCGTGAAAAACTACAGAAGCCATTCGTTTTTTATGATATTCATTTGGTCCATAAACATTGAAAAATTTAAAGCCAGCCCAATGTTTGGGTTTATTAACCTGTTTTATTGCCCATTTATCAAATTCATTTTTACTAAGACCATATGGATTTAATGGTTGTAATCTATCTATTAATTCTATGTCATCATTATAACCTAAAGTACCATCACCATAGGTAGCTGCTGATGATGCATAATACAAATCTATACCGTAGTTAGAGCAAATATTCCAAATATTTTTAGAATAGTTCAGATTAAGTTTTTCGAAAACGCTATAGTCAAATTCTGTAGTATCTGTTCGTGCACCCAGATGTACCACAGTATCTATGTCATTATGATGTTTGTCGAGCCAATCAATAAATTGGTCGCGTTCTATTCTATCATATGGTAATGAGTCATAATTAAGAATTTTCTCTAATTTACTAAAATCATCTACGATGATAACATTATCTAATTGATTAAAATTAAGATAATTAGCTAATACACTACCTATAAAACCTGCTGCACCAGTAATTACAATAAATTTAGACATATGAATTTATAATTAAAAATAATAAATAAAAGAGCAAAAAAGATAAAAAAATTATCCTTTGTAAGTATTAATATTTACTTCACCTTTCAGATAAGATATGCCATATGATGCCAAAGCAGACATTTCATCTTCGCCAGGATACACAAAGATAGGAGCTATGAAGGAGACATGTTCCTTGATCCAATCAACAAAAATTTTATCATAAGCAATGCCACCAGTTAAAATAATAGCATCAACTTCCCCTTTTAATACTGCTGCACTAGCGCCTATTTCTTTTGCTACTTGATATGCCATAGCATGATAAATAAGAGTAGCATATTGGTCACCTTCGATTACCTTTTTTTCAACTAATTGAGCATCATTAGTATTCAGATAAGATACTAAACCACCTTTACCAGTGATCATTTTTTTAATTTCTTCTTTGGAATATTTACCGCTAAAGCAAATATCTACTAATTGGCCAGCAGTGAGTGTACCACTACGTTCTGGAGAAAATGGACCTTCGCCATTGAGAGCATCATTTACATCTATTACTTTACCTTTGCAATGAGCACCTATACTTATGCCACCACCCAAATGTACTACTATTAGATTTAAATCTTCATAGTTTTTACCTTGTGCTTTAGCATGAGCTTTAGCAATAGCTTTTTGATTGAGAGCATGAAAAATACTAACTCGTTTAAAAAGCGAATGTCCAGCTATGCGAGCTATATCTTGCAATTCATCCACTACTACTGGATCAGCAATGAATGCTTGTGAGCCAGGAATAGATTTAGCAATGTCATTAGCTATCAAAGCACCGAGGTTGCTAGCATGTTCTCCATTAATGCTTTTACTTAAATGTTCTATCATCACTTCATTAACTTTATACATACCAGATGGGATAGGATTTAGTAAGCCACCTCTTCCCATAATTACTTTGATTTGATTTAGATCAAAACTGTTTTGTTTGAGTTCATTAATGATAATTTGTTTTCTAAAAGAAAATTGGTCAGTAATTTTGGGAAATGGTGCTAGCTCTTCAGCAGAATGTTTGATATTATTTTGATAAAGTTTATTCCCTTCCTCATCGAAGATGGCAATTTTAGTAGAGGTAGAGCCAGGATTAATAACTAAAATCAATGATTTATTCATAATTAAATTATTTTTCTGCTATTAAACAAGCTAGAGCAATAGAATATGTTTTTGTCAGACTACTATCACCACGAGAAGTAAGAATAGCAGGAGCATTGGCGCCCATTACATTAGCAGCTAATTCACCTTTAGCTATTTTGGTGCAAGTCTTAAAGAATGTATTAGCAGCCTCTATGCAAGGGAATAACAAGCAATCAGCATCACCAGCTACTGGACTTTCTAATTTTTTAATTTGAGCACTTTCCATATCTATAGCTACATCTAGTGCCATTGGACCATCAATGAGTGCTCCTTTTATTTGTCCACGTTCAGCCATTTTGCTTATTAAAGCTGCTTCTGCACTTGATGGAATAGTAGGCAATACTTGTTCCGAAGGAGCTATAGCAGCTATTTTAGGTTGTTCTATTCCTAATTTATGAGCAACTTTTATCAAATAATTTGTCATTGCTATTTTTTGATCTAGAGTAGGAGCTGGTATAATAGCGACATCGCTTACAAGAAGTAATTTATGATATGTCGGCACTTCTATTACAGTTACATGACTTAGCACACCCTTAGGAGGCATTATGCCACGTTCTTTATCTAATATTGCTTTAGCATATTTATCTGAGGTTACAGTACCTTTCATTAAAACATCTGCTTCCCCATTCCTTATGAGTTCTACAGCTTTGTAAGCAGCATTCATATCATTAGATTCTTGTATAATTTTATATTTAGAAATGTCAATGCCTTCTTTATCTGCCAAATCTTTAATGCATTTTTCATCACCTACTAAAATTGGGATAACAAAACCTAATTTATATGCATTATTTACTGCATCCAATGTATGAGAGTCAGCTGCGTATGCTACTACTACTCTCTTTGGCTTTTGATTTTGTACTGTTTTTACGATGTCTTCTAATTTTTGAATTGTCATATTTTTTTTGCAAAAATAGATAATTTTTTGTAAAAAATATCTATTTAACAAGTTATATGTCTAAATTTTTTAAAATTTAAAATTCTGTCAAAACTTAAGAAGTATTATTAATAGCAAACAAATCATTGTATAATAAAAACTACGTTTTAAAATGTTGTTTTTAATTTTTTCAATTCTAAATCTTTATCTTAATATATATACAGCACCTCTAAATACATGTGGTCCATCTTCTAATATGACTTTAACTGAATAAACATAAACATCTTGTTTTACGTATTCACCTTTAAATTTGCCATCCCATCCAACATTGAAATCTGTAGTATAAAATAATTGTTTTCCCCATCTGTCAAATATTCTAAATTCATAATCCTTTATTGGTACATTAAAACCCAAAGGATGGAAGGTTTCATTTTTATCATCTTCATTTGGAGTAAATGCATTTGGTAGCCAAAATATTATTGATGGTTTTACGGTAACATCATTATAAGCAGTATCTGGACAATTATATTGGTTATTTACTATTTGCATTATTGTGTAATTACCTTCATTAGTATAAATATACATGGGTTCTCTGTCAGTAAAAATATCATTTTGATCATCATTTACTCCAAAATCATAGTACCAACTATTGGCTCCTATGCTCTCATCTATTACTTGTACTCTACCATCTTCTTCTTTTACAATTCTTGGT
>JASEGF010000060.1:0-1993 GCA_030017935.1 Bacteroidales bacterium
AGTAGATTTCACGGAGTAGCTACGAAGTACTTGCAAAGCTACTTGATGTGGTTTGTGATAATGAGTAAGTACTTAAAAGAGTTGATAGATCCTGATATTGGGAGACTACTTAACTTGTCATCGCACGACAGATGGGCGTGGGACAAGTATAGAGAGATAATAAGTAAAAAATATGATTAACATACTGTAAAGTATAACAAAAATTTGATACTTCCACACACTTTCCCACCCCATATCTCCCCTTCTTCTTTTATTTCTCTCCTCTCCTTTCCATTTAATATCTCTGGTTTTATTTAATTTTTACATTTTTATACTAATTATTCAATCAATTGAGTTTATTCTTAAAAAAATACTAAATGTTCAATTTTAGATTAAATTTTGAATTTTCATTTTGATTTTTCATTGTATTTTTGCATAAATTTATTAGTTATGAATGAAAATAAAATATTAGAGGAAGGGATTACTTTTGATGATGTTTTGCTAGTGCCTGCATATAGTGAAGTTTTACCTCGAGAGGTCGATACTAGCACTTATTTAACAAGAGATATAAAGCTAAATATTCCTTTACTGTCAGCTGCTATGGATACTGTTACCGAAGCTAAAATGGCTATTGCTATGGCTCAGGAGGGTGGCATTGGTGTTATACACAAAAATTTATCTATTGAGGATCAAGCTCTCGAAGTGAAAAAGGTAAAACGTGCTGAAAACGGCATGATTATAGATCCTATAACTATTTTTGCCAATAATACTGTAGGTGATGCATTGAAAATAATGTCTGAAAATCACATAGGTGGCATTCCTGTCGTTGATGCTAATCGTAAATTAATTGGTATAGTAACTAATAGAGATTTACGCTTCGAAAACAACTATTCTAAACCTATCTTTGAAGTTATGACTAAAGACAAATTAATCACTGTTAATGAATTTACTGATTTTAATACTGCTGAGGCAATTTTGCAAAAATATAAAATCGAAAAATTGCCTGTTATAGATAAAAATGGAGTTTTAATAGGGTTGATCACTTACAGGGATATTATGAAACTACGTGAGAGACCTAATTCTTGTAAAGATGATCTAGGTAGATTACGTGTAGCTGCTGCTGTAGGAATAACTACTAATACTTTAGAAAGAGTGGAAGCCTTATTATCTGTTAATGCTGATGCTATTGTAGTAGATACTGCTCATGGACATTCGGCTAAGGTCTTAGAAACTATTAAAAAAATCAAATCTACTTTTAAAAATATTCAATTAATAGCTGGTAATATAGCTACGGCTGATGGCGCACAAGCATTAGCAGATGCTGGCGCTGATGGTGTGAAAGTAGGTATTGGACCAGGTTCTATTTGTACTACTAGAGTAATCGCTGGTGTAGGTGTCCCTCAATTATCAGCTATTATGTTTGTAGCTTCAGTTTTGAAAGATAAAGGAATTCCTATTATTGCTGATGGTGGCATTAGGTATACTGGTGATATAGTTAAAGCTTTAGCCGCAGGTGCCAGCAGTGTAATGATAGGTAGTCTCTTTGCTGGTGTAGATGAGGCACCAGGTGAAACTATTATTTTAGAAGGTCGTAAATATAAAGTTTATAGAGGTATGGGAAGTATAGAAGCTATGCAGCAAGGATCCAAAGATAGATACTTTCAAGATATGGAAGAAGATATTAAAAAACTGGTCCCAGAAGGTATCGTTGGTAGGGTCCCATATAAAGGTAATTTATCAGAAGTAGTCTACCAAATGATTGGTGGACTGAGATCAGGCATGGGCTACTGCGGTGCCAAAACTATTGAAAATCTTAGACAAGCTAAATTTATTCATATCTCTAATGCTGGCATTACCGAGTCACACCCTCATGACGTTACTATCATCAGAGAAGCCCCTAATTATTCTAGGTAATTAAAAAATTATTATATTATGAAAAAATATTTAAGTATTGCAATTTTATCAGTTTTATTGTCCTTAACATTATTTGGACAAAATGATAAAACATTATTAG
>JASEGF010000060.1:2003-10457 GCA_030017935.1 Bacteroidales bacterium
ATCGAAAATCAAAATGTTCCCGTTTCAGAATTTTTAGATATTTATACTAAAAATAACAAAAATGTAGATTACTCTAAATCCAGTATTGATGAATATTTGGATTTGTTTATTAATTACAAACTCAAATTAATGGAAATTCAACGTTTAAGGTTAGATACGCAAAAAAATTTCATCAATGAATTTCAAAAATACAGAGACCAGTTAGCTCAATCTTATTTAATTGATAAAAATACTGTTGATAACCTTTTAAATGAAGCTTATACTAGAATGCAAAATGATGTGAGAGTAAGTCATATTTTGGTTAAACTCTCTCCTTATGCTAATCCTAAAGATACTCTAAAAGCTTATAATAAAGCTTTAGAAATTAGAAAAAAATTACTTAATGGTACTGATTTTGCTAAATTAGCTATTGAAATCAGTGATGATAATAGTGCTAGAGATCAAAATACACCTGATGGTAGATTGATATCTGGTAATGGCGGTGATTTAGGATATTTTAATGTTTTTAACATGATGTATGAATTTGAAACTGCTGCTTACAATTTAAATGTAGGTGAAATATCTCTCCCAGTGAGGACTCCAGTAGGTTATCATATTATCAAATTGACTGAAAAGCATCCAGCTATATATAGATTTAAAATTGCCCATATTCTATTAATGTATCCTCCTAATGCAACTGCTCAAGATAAAGAATCTATTAAAGCTAAAGCTGATAGCATTTATAAAGAAATTTTGCGTGGTGCAGACTTTGCTGAATTAGCAAATTTACATAGTGAAGATAAAGGATCTGCTAATAAAGGTGGTGAATTGCCTTGGCTCACTCCTTTTAGGTTAGTACCTTCTTTTGTGCAACCTATTTACAATCATAAACCTGGTGATTATATTCCTCCTGTAGAAACTTTCTATGGCTTACATATTATTAAGTTGATAGATAAGCAATCTCCAACTGAATTTGCTGCTGTTAAACAAGAATTATTAACAAAATTAAATAAAGACCCTCGCTATCTATTAGCTCAGAAAAAAATAGCTGATAGCCTAAAACAGGTTTATACAATTCAATATGATAAAAAATTGCTCGTAAATATTGCTAAATCTATTAATAAAGATTCTCTTTTAAAACGCTCTTTTAATGAATCTCAAATTCCAAATTTAGAAAATGTTTTAGTTAAAATCGATGATCATTCTATTTATATTAAAGATTTCGCTAATTATATCAAGAAAAATCAAAGCTCATTTACCAATACTGATGATATTCAAATATTTGTTAATAAAATGTTTGATAATTTCCTAAATGATAAAATATTAGAAATAGAAAAAGAAAATTTAGAAAATAAGAATCCTAAATTTGCTGCTCAAATTAATGATTATAAAGAAGGAATTTTAATTTTTAATCTAATGGATCAAAATATATGGAGTAAAGCTATGAAGGATACTGCTGGCTTAAAAGCATATTATGAAACTATAAAAAATAAATATTTAACTGATGAAAAAGCTAAAATCGGCATTTTCAAAACTAATGATGCTAAAATTTCTCAAAAAGTTCAAAAAAATTTACAAAAAAATATTCAAAAATCTCAATATAATCCAGATTTAATCTTATCTAGTATTAACAAAAAAAATAATGTGGTAAGTTATGATTCTATGGTAATAGAAACAAAAAAATTAGCTGATATTGGGTTAGAAAAAAATGTAAATGCAATATTATCAAAAGAAAATAATAATTCTTACGAAATATATTGGTTACAAGATATCATCGCACCACAACCTAAAAATTTAGATGAAGTAAGAGGTTTAGTAATATCTGAATATCAGACGTATTTAGAAAAGCAATGGATAAATGAACTGAGAACTAGATATCATTGGCAAGTGAATGATGAAGTTCTAAAATCTTTATATAAAAATTAATAATGAGAAAAATATTTTTACTTACAATTTTTGTATTTTTCTTTTCATCTATTCTGCTTTGTCAGAGTACACCACCTCAAATAATAGATAAGATCATAGCTATTGTAGGCAATAAGATTATATTAAAAACTGAGGTAGATATGCAAATGCAACAATTGATAATATCTGGTACTCTCGATAATACTATAAAAACTGACGAGATACAATGCGAAATATTAGAAGATATGCTTTTGCAGAAACTTCTTCTGATGCAGGCAGAGATAGATTCTGTGGAAGTCTCTGATGACCAAATAAATAATGAGTTAGATAGAAGGATTAGATATTTCACATCAATGTTTGGTAATGTTCAAGAATTAGAAAAATATTATAAAAAAACTATTCTAGAACTCAAAGAAGAACTTCGTGAACCACTAAAAGAACAATTACTAATAACTACTATGCACGATAAACTTTTAGCTAATGTTACAGTGACGCCTAGCGAAGTAGAAAAATATTATAAAAAAATGCCATCAGATTCTATACCTATCATCCCAGCACAATGGGAAATAGGTGTCATAGCTATAACACCTTCTCTCACTCAAGAAGAAAACAATATGTTAATTTCAAAATTACAAGATATAAAAAAAAGAATTAATAATGTATCTGATTTCGAGGTGATGGCTAGGCTATATAGCGAAGATCCTGCTACAGCCAAAAATGGTGGAGAAACGGGCTATTTTACTAAAGGCGTTATGGAGCCTACATTTGAAAATGCTGCTTTCTCTCTAACAAAACCAGGTGAAGTGTCTCCAATTATCGAAACTTCATATGGTTACCATATTCTGCAATTAATAGATAGAAAAGGTGAGCAAGTAAATGTGAGACATATATTAGTGCGCAAACAACCATCAAATAATGCTATTCAGATAGCTAAGCAAAAAGCAGACAGTATTTATAATTTATTAATTAAAAATGAAATAAATTTTGCTGATGCTGCAAAAAAATTCTCTAAGCTCGAAGGAGACTTAACACAAGGCGGTATGATTTTATCAGCTAATGGAGGCTTTACACTAACAAGTAATGATATCGACCCCAAATATTTACCTATATTAGATACAATGAAAAATTCAAAATTTTCAAAACCTTTTCTATATATGGAAAATGATGGCACGCCTACATACAGAATATTATGGTTGAAAAATTATGTACCACCTCACAAAGCTTCCTTGAAAACAGATTATTACTTGATACAACTAAAAGCACTAGAAGAGAAAAAAAATCAAGCTTTAGCTAAATGGGCAAATGAGAGATTGCAAGAAGTTTATGTGAAAATAGATGAAGATTATCAAGTCTGCGATTTTAAATATCCATGGATAAAAAAACATTAACTTATGAAATTTAATAGTGATACTGAAGCTGCTAAAAGTTTAGTAGAATTTTACGAGAATTTAAAACATGAAACTGCAAAAGTGATTGTAGGTCAAGAAGATGTGATAGATAAACTTTTGATTTCCTTATTCACACAGAACCATGCTTTATTAATAGGTGTACCTGGACTAGCTAAAACACTTTTGATAACGACAATTTCACAAATATTAGGATTATCTTTTAATAGGATACAATTTACACCAGATTTGATGCCTTCAGACATTCTAGGTACAGAAATCCTTGATGAACATAAAAATTTTCATTTTATTAAAGGACCAATTTTTGCGAATATTATTTTAGCAGATGAAATCAATAGAACACCACCTAAAACACAATCTGCACTTTTAGAAGCTATGCAAGAGAGATCAGTATCTATTGCTGGTAATACTTTTCAATTAGATCGTCCCTTTTTTGTATTAGCTACTCAGAATCCTATCGAACAAGAGGGTACATATCCTTTGCCAGAAGCTCAACTAGATAGATTCATGTTTTCTATTTGGCTAGATTATCCAACTATTAATGAGGAGATAGACATTGTGAAAAGGACAACTTTCGTGGATATGCCTACAGTGGATAATATCATTGATAAAGAAACTCTGCTAGAATATCAAAAATTGGTAAGAAAAATTAATGTCCCAGACCATGTTTATGAATTTGCAGTGCAGATAACAGCAAAAACTCGCCCAGTATATTCAGATTCTCATCCAATGGCAAAAGAATATATTGCTTGGGGCGGTGGTCCTAGATCTAGTCAATTTATGATTTTAGGTGCTAAATGTCATGCATTACTTAGTGGTAAATTTGCCCCAGACAATGAAGATGTGAAAGCTGTGGCTGATAGCGTTTTTAGACATAGATTAGTCCTTAACTATAGAGCAGAAGCTGAGGGAATAAATACTATTGATATTATACATGAAATCATTAAAGATATAGAAAAAAATAATTTTAAAAAATAGTTGAGATAAGCATTTATTCTCGAATAGATTTAATACTGGAGTTGGGAAATAATTTGCAATAAAACTCGCAATACAATTAATTTCTTTTTACAAAAGGATTATTAGACTTCTCATGTCCGATGCTAGTAGGATTACCATGCCCAGGATATACTTTCACTTCATCAGGTAATTTATAAAGTTTATTTTTAATACTATTTACTAATGCATCCCAATCTCCCGTTATGAAATCTGTTCTGCCTACACTTTCATAAAATAATACATCACCAGTAAATATAATTTTTTCATCAGAAAAATAATAACATAAAGACCCATCAGCATGCCCTGGCGTTTCATAAACTAAAATATCAAAATCTCCGATTTTAATATTTCCTTCATTGATAAATTTTATTTTATCTTTAGCAAGTATCTCTACTTGTTCCATACCAAATTGATCTGCTACATCCACTATGCTATCATATAGCTGATATCCAGCCTCAGACATCAGAATTTCAATATTGTATTTTTGATACAAATTACTTATACCTATCGCATGATCTATATGAGGATGCGTGATTAAACAAGCTTTTACATTCAAATGCTCTATAGTTAAATAATTTTGCAATGTTTCCCACTCTTCATTAGAATAATATCCTGCATCTATCAATAAAGCATCATTGTTTTCATTACTAATTATATAATTATTTACCATGAAAGGATTGCAAACAAATAACTTTAGTTTCATATTTTGTAAATTTATAATTTGATTACTTATTAATTAAAATTCGACATACTTGAGTTCACCATCTTTATTAGAAAATTCTACTTTTTTAACATTTTTTGGTAAATAATAAATATATCCTTTTTGCAATATCTTTAGAGTATCTTTATAAATTATATTTTTACCCGAAGCATTTGTAATAGTTATCTGACATAGCATAGGTTTGCGAGCAGGTAAAGTATTTTGAGAAATTTTATAATTTTCAATGTTAGGATTATTATTTAATGGAGTAATTTTTAAATAAAAATTGTTATCAACTTTATCAGATATATCATAAGAAAAACCCTTAAATGAATCGAAAGAGAACAAAAAAATGTTTTCTTCACCATTTTTATTAGGTAATACATTTATCGAATAATGATAATTAGTTTTTGACAC
This sequence comes from Bacteroidales bacterium, assembly GCA_030017935.1. Lineage (GTDB taxonomy): Bacteria > Bacteroidota > Bacteroidia > Bacteroidales > DTU049 > DTU049. Next base: position 7,407 of record JASEGF010000060.1, read on the forward strand.
ATTTCCAATGAAATATGATAGATAAAATTTATATAAATTTTTAATTTCATTAATCATTTTATTAAATGTAGCATCATCATATGCTATCTCTGGTATACCACCTATTAAATCATAATAATATCCTTTTAATAAATAAATATCATCGGCAAGATCTTTAGCAATGTCATAATCTGATTTGGGAACCAATTTAGTTTCATATAAAGTTTTAATACGTTTGATAGAATCAATAGTAATTAATTGATTAATAGTATCAGTTTTTTCTACATATCGATTTGTTAAAAAAAACTTAAATAAATCGGATGATGTATCATCTATAGTAGTATTTAGTATTGTTTTATTAATAATATCTTTTTCATCACATGGGTTATCATCATTAATATTCAGTAAACCATTATCCAAAAAATGTAATTTAATATTGTTTCTACTTGCAGCATTAGAAAATTTCAAGAAAAAAGTAGCATTAGTATCTGGTATTACTTCATTGGATATATTTAGATTATTGATAAAAAAATGCGATGATTTATGAGAAATAATAGGTATATTGCCAAAAAATTCATTTGTAAATTCAGAATACATTCCAGGGATAGAATCTACCTTGTAAATATCAATATTTATTGTCAACAAATTTTGAGGTAAATTAATTTCTACAAAATTATAATCTTCAAAATCATCAACGTTTTGATAAATTTTATATGATGAACAAGCAGTGAGAAAAATAAATATGCAAAGTGGAAATATTTTCATAAAAAATATTTATTTACAAAAATACAAAATTATTAATTTACTTTTTATAGTAAGTTAAGGAAATTGCCAATTAACATATTTGATAAAACATAATATTATCGCAATTATAATAAATGAATAATTGATAGAAATAAAAATTGAATAACAAGAAACAGTTTAACATAAAATTATTTTTATTATTTTTGAACTTGAAAAATCGACTATGTTTAAGAATATTAAACAACATAAATTTGACTGGGCACAATTTAAATGGATTAGAATAGGATATACAGCTCTAATCAAACAAGCTATAATACCTGCGATTATAATTGGAGTAATCACTGGATTAGCAGCAGTTTTATTAAAAAATGGAGTATATAACCTTACTGCATGGGTACATAGTTTAACTCAAACGGGGCATTTGTCTTTATTATATTTCTTTTTACCAATTATTGGTATTGTATTGACAGTGATTTTTACTAATAAAATTATAAAAGAAAAACTAGATCACGGAGTTACCCGAGTATTAAAAGCTATAAGTAAAAATAAAGGAGACATACGCCCACACAATATATATTCTAATATAGTAGCTTGCGTAATAACGGCTTCTTTTGGAGGATCCATTGGTATGGAAGGACCAATAGTTACTACTGGTGCAGCTATTGGTTCAAATACAGCAAAATTTTTTGATTATCCTTATAAATACAAACTACTTTTTATCTGTGCAGGTATGTCATCAGCAATTGCTGCAATTTTCAAAGCTCCTATTGCTGGGTTAATATTTTCTATAGAAGTATTAGCAATAGATTTAAGTGCAGGATTTCTAATACCAGTATTACTTAGCTGCGTTACAGGCACTATAGTAGCCACATTTTTTCTTGGACAAAAAGCAGAATTTTATTTTACTGTTTTTACTAATTACAACTATTCAAATACATTATTTTTTATCTTACTAGGTATCTTCGTTGGCCTACTTTCAGTATACTTTTTACGTACATATTCTTTTATAGAGAAAACATTAGCAAAAATCAAGAAAAAAACTTTTAGAATACTAATTGGTGGAGGACTATTAGGATTATTAATATATTTATTTCCACCTCTCTATGGTGAAGGATATAATAATATGGAAATGATTCTTAGCGGTAATATAGAGCAATTGTTTTCTAATTCTATTATTTATCCATATTTCAACTCTGAAATTGGTTTTTTGATTCTATTAATTATTTTATTTTTTATGAAAGTAATAGCAACAGCTTTGACAACAGGAGCAGGAGGAGTAGGTGGTGTTTTTGCTCCAGCATTATTTACTGGTGCAGTTGGCGGAACAGCCTTTGCCATTTTAATAAATATTCTCTTTAATACGAGCTTAAATGTAAGTAATTTCACTCTTGTAGGTATGGCTGGTGTAATGGCAGGCGTAATACAAACACCTCTTGCTGCTATATTTCTAATAGCAGAACTCACTGGAGGATATAATCTATTTATACCTCTTATAATAACTGCTACTATTTCATACGCAACAACTAGATTAGTAGAACCATATTCTATATATACCAAATCTTTAGCTGAAAGCGGTGAATTATTGACACATGATAAAGAAAAAAATGTTTTTACTCTTTTAGATAAAAATGATTTAATCGAAACAGAATTTGTAACATTAAAAATTAATCAGAAATTATCAGACCTCATAGAAGCTATTAAAATATGCGATAGAAACGTCTTTCCAGTTTTGAATGATTATAATAACTTAGTAGGATTAATATATTTCAAAGATATTAAAAATATCATTTTTGATAAACAAGACTACGAAAAAATTAGTATTTCAGAATTGATGAAAGAACCGGAAATTGTAATTGATATAAATGAATCTCTAGACTCGATAGTAGAAAAAGTGAGAATGCAAAATATATGGAATATTCCAGTTGTAGATCATGGTAAATATGTTGGTTTCATATCGAAATCATCACTTTTATCAGCATATCAAGAAGTTTTTGACACATTTACATTTGAATAGGAATAAAAATAAGGGAATATTAGGGTTTATAAAATTTTTTCAAAAATTTTATAAAAAGGAATTGTAAGAAAAATATTAAATGTTATAAAATAAATATGTTTTAGACATTAGAGCACTATACCGCTCCCACGCCCGCCGATCCGACGCCGCCAAATTTAACAACCTCCCTGTGTCTTCTATAATCTTCTCCGCCAAATACTTCCCTCTAACTACAAACCACATTATGTAGTTTGGTAAATATTTTGTCGCCACTCCTCGGAACTTGAAATATATCCATCCCACAAAATATGTTATCTTCTCATGAACAGTTGATA
>JASEGF010000061.1 GCA_030017935.1 Bacteroidales bacterium
AGTTTAGTAGTTTAGGATGATTATCGAGATTTTTATGATTAATCAAAAAGTTTATGACCAATCATAGTATATCACAAAAATCATAACATTAACCTCGACCTTTAGGTCAGATTCATTAAGAATTGTCAGGGCTAAAGCCCGATAAACATATTTATTAAGTCCACGACCTAAAGGTCGTGGTTAATCAAAGTGGTAGTTAGATAGAAAAGTAGTATAGAAAGAGATATTATCTCAAAAAAAACAACATAAGGGCTTATTTCCATACGTCCAATTATATTCGACCTTCAGGTAAGATAGTGAAGTGTAGATTATTAACCCTGACCTTTAGGTCAGGGTATGACATAAAAAGAGCTATGGGCTTTAGCCCTGAAAAAAGTTTAATCTTTACTCACTCAAAACGTTATAGAACCAATTTTTTTAATTTAAATATTTTTAGCATGATAAATAAAAAAATTAGCTTTGTTTCCAGCTTAAACTCTTGCAATTTAGCATTCATTTTGATAGGATTTTACGATATTTATCTTCATAATAATTCTTTCATATTTGAAAAATTACTATTAATTTTGACAATAAATTTCATATGTTAGGACACAGTTCTTTTAATAAATATAAAAAAATTTGTTTTTTACAAATTTTCATTATTTTTTCTTTTAATCTTTTCTCGCAGGGAATAGCAGTTGGCAGCTGGCGATATCATTTACCTTTTAATAATGTAATAGGAGTAGCTAATACTGGTAATTTATTCTGGGCATGCAATTCATATTATTTATATAGTTTTGATATTTCTACTAGCGAAATCACTATTTATAGCAAATTAAATAAATTATCAGATATAAAGATAACTGCTTTTACTTTTGACAAAGCTCATTCAATAATGATTTTAGGTTATCAAAATGGGAATATTGATATTTTTAATTACAATAATTTAACTATTCGTAATGTGCCAGATATATATTTGAAATCAATGATGGGGTCCAAAAGTATCAATAATATTTATGTAAAAGATAATTTTATTTATTTTTCTTGTGATTTTGGCATAGCTATATATGATTTAAATAAAAATGAATTTAAAAACACTTATTATTTATCTCAATATCTGCAAAATAAAAAGGTAAAAGCCTCATTTATTTATAATGATTATTTGTACTCACTTTTTGATACGATTATTATTTATGCTCCTCTAGATGGTAGTAATCTAAATGATTTTACAAATTGGAATACTTTTTTTGCGACTAATTCAGAAATTATATATACCAATGTGTTAAATAATGATTTATATGCTGTCATAGATAGTGGATGGAATGATTTAATTATTAAATATAATTTTAATCATTGGGATACCATTATCGATACACTTCACTTTAATATTAATAAAATCGTTTTTGATAATAATGAGTTTATTATTTTAGCAGAAGGGACTGTTTTTATATATGATAATTCATGGAATTTAAAATATAAAATATATCAATATTTTCCAAATGATGATGTACCATATCCTTTGGATGCTATTTATTCGACAGATACAAAATATTTAATAATTGGAGATAAAAATGTTGGATTAGCTTATAATTGGAATGATACATGGAATAATAGAATCGTTACTCCCTCTGGACCATCATCAGATCAATGTTTTAAGGTATCATATAGTAACGAGGCCATTTTGTCTACAGCTGGAGGATATGATATGTCTTTTGGTAATCTATGGAATCAAATTAATGTAGAAATTTTTAAAAATGAAAATTGGTCAATATATAATAGTGATAAGTTCCCTGAACTTGCTAATGTAAGAGATGGAGTTAAAGCATTAATAGATCCTTTTAATCCTAATCGTTTATTTATTGCTACATATGGATATGGATTAATTGAAATAAACAATAATATTGTAAAAATATTTAATGATACGAATTCTATTTTACCATCTACATCTGGTATAACTGGATTTTGTAGAATTAGCGATATACAGTTTGATTCTGCTGGTAATCTATGGATATTAGTAGCTGGAGCTAATGAATTTACTGTCTATAAAACTAATGGACAAATGGTTAGGTTACCTATAAGCTCTTCTATTAGCAATAATAACCCTGGAGAAATGGTTATAGATGAAAATAATAATAATGTGTATGTCCCTTTTCCACGTGGCAGTGGAGGAGTTTTGGTCTTTAAATATAATGGCACCATAGATAATACTTCTGATGATAGATCTATGATATTGACTACTCAAGCTGGCAATGGTAAACTACCAAGTAATACTGTTTATTCACTTGCAATAGACAAAAATTATCAACTATGGTTAGCTACTAGTGAGGGCGTAGCAGTTATTTATAATACTCAGAATTTTTTTACTGCAAATTCATTTGATGCATCACAAATAATTCTAGAAGTAGATGGCTACCCAATGCCTATGCTTATTTCAGAAAAAGTAAATAAAATAGAGATCGATGGAGCTAATAGGAAATGGTTTGCTACAGATAATGCGGGGATTTTTACTTTCTCACCTAATGGAGATAAAGAAATATATCATTTTACTGATAATAATTCTCCTTTACTAAGCAATAAAGTGATCAGTCTGACTATTAATCCAATTACTGGAGAAGTATTTGCAGCTACCGACTTAGGATTAGTCTCTTATCGTAGTAATGCGATAGAACCTTTTACAGAAATGCAAGAAATAAAAATTTTCCCTAATCCTGTTCCTGCAGATATTAATGGATACATTACTATGGATGGCCTACCAGAGGATAGTTATGTTACCATTACAGATTCATATGGTAAAGTAGTTTATAAAACAAAATCTTTAGGTGGCAGAGCCACATGGAATGGAGTGGATGTTTACAATAATAAAGCCAAAAGAGGTGTTTATGTTGTCTGGGTTAGCAATGATGATGGCTCCATAACAGGTACTGGTAAGTTTTTTATTGAATAAAAAATGAATAAAACTACTCTAGCATATATACTACATACTATCCCATATACTAAAAAAGCATATATCATTCATTCTTTGACACCTATGGGAAGGGTTTCATTTTTCCTTCCTTCTATATCACATAAGAATAAATCTTATGAATATATTAAAATTCCATTAGTAAATGTGGAAATTACTTATAATGAATTAACAACAAGGCAACATTTATACAAAATAGATCAAATATATTTGTATAGTTTCCCAGAAATGATATCTGAACATGTACTACACTCTGCAGTAGCCACTTTCATGACTGAAATTATAATGAAAATAACCCCTCAAGATTTATACGATACACAACTGTATCATATTTTAACAATATTTGTTGATAAATTAAATAAATGGGAAAAAATTCCTAATGCTTTCATACTTTCATTTATGGCAAATATTTTAGAATATCTAGGTATATTAAGTAGGAAAAATTATAGTACAATAGATGCTATGCCACATTATGAATCTTTACTAAACACAATGGAATATTTATATCTGCAACCAATTATTTCACAAGACGATGAAATAACGCTGCCATCCAGTCCTTACCACTTATTAAATTTGACGATACAGTATTTACAATCACAAGATATTTTGACTAGCGAGATTAAGAGTTTAAAAGTCCTCAGAGAAGTATTTTATTAGAATTGAGATTATTTTAATAATCATGGGGCATAATTAATTGATTTTGAGTGAGCTAAAATGGTTATAAAAAATAAGGATTTAAAAAATGATAACAAAAATTTATAATACTTAGTCGCCCCTTAAAAACACGATAAGCATTTGTTTGTTGATAACTTATTGATAATTTTTTATTTTTAGATATTTATAATGAATTTATTAGTTTTTATCATATATAAAATAATTTATTTAATTTTGAAAAAAAATAAATAAAATGTTGGGATTAAATAAAGTTTTATTAATAGGGTATGTAGGTAGAGATCCAGAGATTAAGGTTGATAATCCAGATAACAAAAAAGTATCCTTTAGTTTAGGTGTGAGTACTATGCGTAGAGATAATGCTGATAATACTGAATGGTTTAATATCTCTGCTTGGGGTAAATTAGCTGAAATTGTAGAAAAATATGTGAAAAAAGGTATGCCAGTTTATATTGAAGGGAAATTCCGTTCATATGAATTTACTGATAATCAAAATAATCAAAGAAAAGGCTACGAAGTGGTTGCTGATAATGTGATAATGTTATCTAGTAAAGATGATAAATTTATTTCTGATTCTATACCTAATGAGCAACCATATAATAATATACCTATTCATAATGATCTAGATGCAGATGATAATTTCGAACCTAGTGATGATTTACCATTCTAATAAATTTAAATAATTGTTTATCATAATGGAAGATATACCGCTTATCTCGGGAATATTATTTGCAATATTGTTTTCTTTAACAACTCTAATATATTTTATTATATCACTATTAGAATATTCTTTTTATCAAATTCCTAGCAATTATTTAGATAACAATCAAAAGCCAAAGAATGTCATAGATTTTTATATTAAAAATTTTATTGAACAACCTGAATCCCCATTATTTACTTGGTTTATATTTAGAATATTAATAATTATTACTCAAACAATTCTTTTGTGGCTGTTTTTAATTAATTATTTTACTTTATTTAATTTAATCATAATTTTATTATTGGCATTTCTAATTGTTATATTTATAGACTATATTTTCGCAGAATGGATTTCTTTTTTAATAATAAAATATGTAAATCCACAAAAAATAATAAAATCTTTTTTGTGGATATTTATACCATTTATTGCAATTAATAAGTATTTAATAAATATTTTCCCAATATTAAAAAGAGTGTTTTCACATAGATTTGCCAAAAAAGAAGAGGTAACTATAGATGAGCTGACAGAGGCAATACATATATCGACAAATAATGAGTCAATAAATACAACTACTACATCAGTTTTATTAAGAGGTGTAATAAACCTGAGTGAAATAGAAGTCAAAGAAATAATGAAACCTCGTGTAGATGTGATTGCTATCTCTATTGAATCTAGTTTTAAAGAAATTATAGATTTAATTCTAGAATATGAATATTCTCGTTATCCAGTTTATGAAAAAGATATTGATAATATAAAAGGAGTGCTATACATAAAAGATTTATTACCTTTTATGACTAATGCTAAAGAAGATTTCTATTGGCAAAAGCACATACGTAGTCCATTTTTTATTCCTGAGAATATGTTAGCAAGTAATCTTCTCAAAGAATTTCAAAAAAATCATATTCACATCGCAATAGTAGTAGACGAGTATGGTGGTACCTCTGGGATAGTTACTCTAGAAGATTTATTAGAGGAGATAGTAGGCGAAATACATGACGAACATGATAATGATGCTGATGAAATCTTTACTAAAAAAATTGATGAAAATACATATCTGGTTGATGCTCGCATTAGTCTTAATGATTTTATTAAATTAATACATTGCGATGAAGATTATTTCGAAGAATTTGAAGACCAAATAGAAACTGTTGCTGGAGTCATATTAACTCTTTTGGGTAATTTTCCACAAAAAAATGAAGAGGTTATTTATAAAAATTGTAAATTTAAAATATTATCTATCGATGAGCGTAGAATAAAAATAGTACGTGTAGAACTTTTACCAACAAAAGAAGATGATAATGGCTAATTTTAAAAATTATTTCTATTTAATAATTATTAGTTTTATAATAATATTTTGTAGTTGTCTGAGAGATGAACCAGTGCCTATACCGAAACCATTCGGATATATGAGGGTAGATTTACCACAAAAACAATATTATTGGTTAGATACTATTTATCCATTTAAGTTTAAATATCCAGCATATGCTGAATTGGTGCCTTATAATGGCAAAAGTAAAGAAGAAGATGCTAAATATTGGTTTAACTTATCTATACCACGCTTTAATGCATATCTGTATTTTACATATAAAGAGATAAAAAATGATTTACCAGATTTGCGAGAAGATTCACGTACTTTTGTTATAAAACATATTGCTAAAAGTTCAAATATTCAGGATATAGAGATTAATGTACCAGAGCATAAAGTTTATGGCATTTTATATGATATCCAAGGTAGTGAGGTTGCATCTCCTATTCAATTTTTTATCACAGATTCTTCTAAACATTATTTACGTGTAGCTCTTTATTTTAATAATATTCCCAATAATGATTCTCTAAAACCAATCATAGATTTTTTAAAAATTGATATTGACACATTGATCAATTCCTTCACTTGGAAATAGTTTTTATTAATTTATTATAAATTTTTCAAATAATATTTATCACAAGGTAATCATTTATAATTTTTTTGAATAATTTTGCTATCACAATTTATTACTATAAAAACATTAGACAAATGAAACTAAAAGAAAATAGATGGTTGTTAATATCGATTGTAATTGGTTCATTTTTTAATAGTTTTATGTCTTCATCACTTAATATCGCTATGCCAGTGATAGACATAGAATATGGCATAGGAGTGGATAAAGTAGCCTGGATAACAAAATCCTTCCTTTTGGCATCTGCTATTGGTTTATTATTATCTGGATGGTTAGCTGATAATTTTGGCAGACGAAAAATTTTTTTAATTGGCAATATAGTATTTGGAGTAATATCATTACTTATAATTTTTTTACAAAATTTTTATTTACTGGTAATATTTAGATTTTTTCAGGGATTGGGAAGTTCGATGATTATGGCATCGGCACCAGCACTCATCGCATCAGCTTTTGACACTAATAAACGAGGTTTTGTTTTAGGCATACAAACGACATTTACCTATGTTGGTTTATTATTAGCACCTTTATTAGGTGGCATTCTAACTCAATATTTTGGTTGGAAGAGTTTATTTTTATTTAATTTCTTTTTTACAATATTAGCATTAATTATAGTAACCTTTGGTGTAAAAAGTGAATGGAAAAATGAAGAAAAAATCAACTTTGATTTTTATGGTTATAGTTTATTTGTTGTAGTTGTTATTGGCATTGTATTAGCCTTAGAATGGTTGAATTGGAACTCATTAATAGCTATAGCTATTAGCTTTTTATTTGGTTATGGTTTCATAATATATGAATTGCAGCATCCACAACCGTTTATATCTATACCATTTATTCGCAATAATAAATTTTTTACACATTCTATTTTAGCAGCATTGATAAATTATGCGACTACATTTGCCATTAGCTACATATTAAGTATATATTTGCAAAATATAAGAGGTATGAAACCTGTTCAAGCTGGCGTCGTTCTTAGTTTTCAACCACTAATGATGGCATTATTTTCTGCATTTTTTGGTCATTTATCAGATAAACATAATCCAGGTAAAATAGCTTCATATGGCATGGCTATCATATCAGGTTCATTACTCTTAATTGGCTTATTAATTAATGAAACAATTCCAATTTTTATCTTAGCAATTCTTTTAGCTATACTTGGGTTTGGTTTTGCGTTGTTCTCATCTCCCAATACTAATGCAGTAATGAGCTCTGTTAATAAAAATGCTTATGGATTTGCATCTGCATTTTTAGCTTTTAGTAGGCTTTTTGGACAATTTATTTCTATGGCTTTAGCTTCTAGTTTAATATTACTAGTGAATACTAGAAATATGGAAATCTTGCATTTTAGTTCATTAGTATTATCTACTAAAATAATTTTCATTATTTTTGCGATTTTGAGTGCTTATGGGGTTCATCTTTCTTTACAAAGAATTAAGAAAACTTAACTACATTTTTGATTATTATTGATTTTTATCATTTACAATATTTTATATTTTAAATCATGTTAATTTTGTAATAACAAAAATAAAAAAATTATGAAAAAAATAATTGTGATTATTTCAATATTATTATCTAGTAGATTAATAGGACAAAATTTCGAATTCAAACCATTACCTTATGCTTATGATGCACTAGAGCCATTTATTGATGCTAAAACAATGGAAATTCACTATTCTAAACATCATAAAACATATTATGAAAATTTCATTAATAGTATAAAAGGTACTAAAGCTGAAAATATGAGTATCGAAGAAATATTTTCTAATATAGAGTCGCTACCTACAGCAGTTAGAAATAATAGTGGCGGATATTGGAATCATCAATTTTTTTGGAATATTATGGCTCCTCAAGGTAAACCACTAACAGATAAAAAACTTGAAAATACCATTAATCAATCTTTTGGTTCTTTAGATAATTTTAAAGAACAATTTAAAAAATCTGCACTTAGTTTATTTGGTAGTGGATGGACCTGGCTAATAGTAGATGAAAACAAAAATTTACAAATAATCAATACACCTAATCAAGATAATCCTTTGATGTCTATTGCACCAACCAAAGGTATTCCTATCCTAGCTATTGATATATGGGAACATGCATACTATCTAAAGTATCAAAATAGACGTTCAGAATATATTGATAATTGGTTTCAAGTAATTAATTGGGAAGAAGTTACAAAATTATACCATCAAGCCCTAGATAAACAAAAATAATTTTTTTGTAGCTTCTCTTAATAAATAGCTATTTTACAAACTTGTTAATTCATTAATTGAATACAATGAATTATGAGAGATTGATATTTTATGAGTAGATATAGATGTATAGAGGTGATGCTCTTTTATTAATTTTATTTAATAAATGAATTTATTTTCTCCTTAATATCTAGATATTCTTTTTCATTTTTTATAAAATCTATGCCATTAATATCCAGATAGAGAATAGGCAACTCTGGATGAGAAGAGAAAAATTGTAAATAACTATTTTGAATGTTTTCTAAATATTCAGCAGTGATGCTATTTTCATATTCTCTAGCTCTTGTATTAATATTATTGAGTAATTGATCTGTAGAAGCATATAGAAATATTATTAAATCTGGCTTTATAATATGATTAGACATAATATCATAAATATTTGCGAATAGTTCGTATTCGTTAGTGTCTTTTAGAGTTTCATTAGCAAAAATGAAAGTTTTATCAAAGATAAAATCAGCAACTTTAATGTCATAGAATATATTTTCTCTCACTTCTTGCCTTAATTGTTTATATCTCATAGCTAAAAAACTGAGTTCTAGAGCCAGAGCATATCTATCTGGTTCTTTATAAAATTTAGGTAAAAAAGCATTCTCTTCGAATTGTTCTAATATTAGTTGTGCATTCCAATCTTTAGTAAGCATACAAGCTAACGATGTTTTCCCTACTCCTATACAACCTTCTATGCATATATATTTCATAAATTCACTTGATCTAATGATGTAACAATACTATTGTCTTTGCATTTTAGTAAAAGATTTTTTACAGTTTCATTAAAAAGCGGATGAACATAATCTAGAGCTATTTCTGATAAGGGTAAAAGTATAAATCTGCGATTGTGTAAAAGTGGATGAGGTATGGTAATGATATCCTTATATTTATAACAAACATTATCATAAAATAAAATATCTATATCAATAGTCCTGTCAGTATAAAAGTTTTTAGAATGGCTGCCTCTACCTAACAGGTTTTCAATAATTTTTATTTTATTTAGTAATGCTAAAGGTTCTAAAAAAGTTTCTACCTCCACACATTGATTTATAAAATTATTATGTGAAGTATATCCCCATGGCTCAGACAAATACAAGGCACTCTCTTTGGATATGAGCCCTATATCAGATTTAATGAAAATTTTTGCTTGAAAAATATAATCTATTTTATTGCCAAGATTACTACCTAAAGATAAGTAAACGCTATGCACAAAACTTTTTACAAATTTATAAATTATTTTATAATTTATAACAATAGTGAAAATAAATAATTGAATGTATTCTTAATTTTTATCATAGTTTTAAAACAAATGATAAAACAAGATTTTTAAAATTTAATTTTAACAGATTTAATAAAAAATTAAACTTATACTTGTTTATATAACGTTTATTGTGAGTAATATATAAATGCCAAGTTGCTTAAGTACATAACATTGAATTATAAACGCCAAGCACTAAATTATAAATTATAAAAATATAACAGAAGATGTTTGTTTTACTGAAATTTTTAATTATATTATAACGTTTTGTATGGGTTATAATATTTTGATAAATGAAATATAAAGAGGATGAGTTATAACTTAGATTGAGCAATAATAAAGTGTAACAAATAAAATTCCTCTTAATTACTTTAAAAAATAAATGTTTGGGGAAGAGTAAGAGGGATGGTTGGAATTAATATATTGTTAGACTTAATTATTGCTATTTATATTTCTGTTT
>JASEGF010000062.1 GCA_030017935.1 Bacteroidales bacterium
TTTTTTGTTTTAACAGGTAAAAGAGGCCATCGAGGAATGCTAGATGCTCTTGTTTACCCATAGATAAATGTTCTAAAAGGTTGTCAACTAATTGTTTCATAGCTTATTATTTTTTGCAAAACTAATTAAAATTTGGAAATATAAACAAATAAATTTCCAAACAAAAAATAAAATTTCTATCTGATTATTTTACTATTTTTGCAATAACTGTTTTTTTATGTATTTGATTTTTTATCTTTTTGTAATTTATTTTATACTGTTTATCTCATTTGGATTAATTTTTTTTGCATTAAAAAAAAACAAAAAGTACCCCATCAATGTCGATTATACGGTAATCATACCTGTAAAAAATGAAGCTGAAAATATTATATCTTGCATTAATTCTATATTAATACAATCTTATTTGCCTGCAAAAATTCTTATCGTCGATGATCATAGCTCTGATAATATTTTGAAAGTGATTCAAAATAATTTTTCGCAGTATGGATTTATAAAATATATTAAGTTAGAGGATGATGAATATGGCAAAAAATTAGCAATAAAAAAAGGACTTTTAGCAAGTAATACTGAAAGAGCGTTAATAACCGATGCAGATTGTGTTTGGCATAAAAATTTTAGTGAGAATTTTTATTTTGATGTTAAAAAAAGATTGATTTCTTTTCCTGTTGTTTATTTGAATAGTTCTAGTTTTATTTCTAAAATATTTCAAGTGGAATTACTTTTGCTAAATAGTGTAGGCTGGGTTAGTATGTTTTTTAAAAAACCATTTTTGATTTCTGGTGCTGGCATGATGATTCTAAAAAATGATTATTTGCAATTTTGTGAACAAGTTGAAACTCCAACGAGTCATGGTGATGATATGTATTTTTTAGAGTTCATTAAAAAGAAATATGGTAATTCGGATATTCAAGTTAATTTATCGCCAGGATCATTAATATTTACAGAGCCTCCAAATGATTTGAAAGAATATTTGCATCAGAGAGCTCGATGGTCTTCTAAAACTCCATATTATAAAAATTTTTTATCATGGTTTTGGGCAGTATTGACATTAATTATACAAATATTAATCCCAGTAATGTTAATTTTTAATGTTAAGTTTGGCATTTTATTGTTATTTATAAAACTATTAGCAGAGATTTTTTTATATTCATCAGCAATTAAATTTTTTAAGTTATCTTATAATTTATTTGCTTGCATTGTTTTTAGTCTATTTTCTTGGATATTATTAATTTTGATAATATGTAGATGGGCTAATGGATTTGAATGGAAAAAAATTTAAAAAATTCCATTTTATTACGTCGGTCTTTTTACATAATTTTGCAATAAATAAAATTTAGAATATTTATGAAAAAACTTATAAGTATTGTCATCTTCACAATCGTTTTTGCTACATTTATTTTTTCTCAAAATAAATCAAATACATTTGGTGTAGCTTTTTATAATTTAGAAAATTTATTTGATACTATTGATGATCCCCATAAAAATGATGAAGAATTTTTGCCTGATGGATTGAAAAAGTGGAATAGTGAAAAATATAATAAAAAATTAAATAATATTGCTTTTGTCATAGATAAATTAAATCAAAAAGTAGGTGATAAGGGTATTATTTTTATGGGTGTTAGTGAGATAGAGAATATATCTGTTTTGAAAGATTTAGTTAAAAGAGAGCCAATAGCTAAGTATAAATATATGCCAATAGTGATAGAAGGTCCAGATCGTAGAGGAGTAGATGTGGGGTTTTTATTTAGATCAGACTATTTCAAACTTTTAAAAGCTGAAGCTAAAAATTTATATATTCCAGAAAATCCTGATTTCAAAACTCGTAATCAATTAGTAATTAAAGGGTTACTTTTTAATACAGACACGGTTTTTGTAATTGTTAATCACTGGCCAAGTCGTGTAGGCGGTGAAAAACGTTCTGCTCCTATGAGAGCTGCTGCTGCTCAGAGATGCAGAGCTACGGTAGATTCTATTTTAGCCATTAATGCTAATGCTCAAATTTTTATTATGGGTGATTTCAATGACACTCCTACTAATTCTAGCATGTTAAAAATTTTAAAGGCTGCACCTACTATCGAAGAAGCTAAAGAAACTAATTTATTTAATCCTTATTATTTCTTGCAAGAAAAAAAAGGTATGGGCTCCAATGCGTATAATGATGTATGGAGTTTCCTAGATCAAATAATCATGTCATATAATATAGCTACTAGTAAAAATAATATTAAATATAAAGGTGCTTATGTTTTTAATGAGCCATATTTATTACAAACTGAAGGTAATTTCGCTGGTTATCCATTTAGAACTTATGTGAGTAATAATTTCATGGGAGGATATAGTGATCATTTGCCAGTATATTTATTATTAGAATATAAAAAGTAATCTCATAAAAATGAATGCTTTAGAAGTAATATTTCAACATCGTAGTATTAGAAAATATAAAAACGAAAAAATCCCCGATGATATTTTACTAAATATATTAAAAGCAGCTACTAGAGCAGCTACTAATGGGAATATGCAATTGTATAGTATCATTATTACTACTGATGAAGGTGATAAAAAGGCTTTAATGCCTTTACATTTCAATCAAGAAATGGTTTTAGATGCACCTATATTATTAACTTTTTGTGCAGATCTGAATAGATTTACTAAATGGTGCCAATATCGCAACGCCAATCCAGGTTATGATAATTTATTATTCCTTTTAAGTGCCATTGCAGATACTATTTTAGCTTCACAAAATGCTATTCTTGCTGCTGAGTCATATGGATTGGGGACGTGTATCCTAGGTACACCGCTATATACAGCTAGAGAACATATAGAATTTTTTGATTTACCAAAATTAGTTTTACCGGTAATAGCTGTAACCGTAGGTTATCCTGATGAGAATCCTCCCCTTACTGATAGATTGCCACTAGAAGCTGTCATTCATCAAGGTAAATATCAAGATTATGACAAAAATGCAATAGATTTATACTTTGAAGAGAAAGAAAATTTAGATTTATACAAAGAAATAGTCAATGAAAATGGCTTTGAGAATTTAGCTCAAGTATTTACTGAAAGAAGGTATACAAAGAAAGATAATGAAGAAATTTCTTCAAAATTATTGCAAGTGATTAAGGAACAAGGTTTTCTAAATGAATAATATTGCTTTATTAATTTCTGGAGGGGTTGATAGTTCTGTCGCTGCTTTACAATTAGTAGAGCTGGGCTATAAACCTACTCTTTTTTATATTGTTATTGGACCTAATGAAAATTTTGATGGGTATGATTGCTCCATGGAAGAGGATATCGAAATGTGTAAATGGATAGCTAATAGGCTAAATCTGAATTTAGAAATTGTAAATTTACATGGAGAATACTGGTCTAAAGTGATGGAATATCATCTGAATAGTTTGATAAATGGCTTTACTCCTAATCCAGATGTGCTATGTAATAGATTAATAAAATTTGGTGCTTTTAATGATAAATTTGCTAATGATTTTGATATTATAGCTACTGGACACTATGCTAATGTTATAGTAGATAATGATTTGAAATGGGTAGCTACTGCTAAAGATCACACTAAAGATCAAACATATTTTTTAGCAAATATTTCATATGAACAACTTTCCAAAGCACTTTTCCCCTTAGCTAACTTGACAAAAAATGAAGTGAAAAATATTGCTAAAGAGCACGATTTCCCTACTAGCATGAGAAAAGAAAGTATGGGGATTTGCTTTATTGGTAAAAATAATTATGATTCTTTCATTCAAAGCAGATTAGGCATTCTAAAAGGTGAAATCATTGATATTAATTCAAATGAAATTTTAGGTTATCATAAAGGACATTGGTTCTATACTATTGGTCAGAGAAAGGGATTAGGACTGGCTGGTGGTCCTTGGTTTGTCATTAAAAAAGATATTGAAAATAATTTAGTGTATGTAGCTAAAGGGTATCAACCAGAAGAAGTTTATAAAAAAATTATAAATTTTAAAAATTTCGAAATAATAACTCCAACATCTGAAAATTTAATGCAAGATAATACTGAGATTTATTTCAAAATTAGGCACACTCCAATTTTTACAAAAGGTATTATTCATTGGCTAAATAATAACAGTGGCTATGTAGAATCCACCAATCTCATTCATGGAGTGGCATCTGGGCAATATATTGTTATCTATGATAATGTTATGAAAAAAGTATTAGGATCCGGTGTAATACACTAATTTATCATTAAATTTCAATATATTTAACAATTTTAACATCAATTATTGTATTAATGAGCAAAATATCCAAATTTTTCGAAAATATTTTTATTAATATTTTGTTTGTTATTCACTAAATTAACCAAAGAATCTTTTAATGGATTATCTATAGAAAAAACCATTTTATAATTTAAAATCAATGATGTATCTATTTTTTTGTTTAACACTGCCTGTCCTAAAATCATTATGTTATCATATAAATATTCATCATCACTTATCCAATTGTCATTATTCAGATCTAAAGGTATTATATATAAAAAATCTTTTCTGTATTTAGTATTTAGGTTATAAACAACAGATGAGGGGAGAAAGGTTAATAAATTTTTCTGAGATTTTAGTAGATTTAAAATTGTATCTGTTGTTTGTGTATTAATCGGCAAAGTATCTATTTGCAACCAATTTTTTAATTGATTTATTAGGGTATATCTATCATTGGGAAGTACAACAGATATTTTTTCATTCATTTTACTATCACTTTGAAAAAAATCTTTCCAATAATAAAAATCTGGCTTATTAAAAATTTTTTTTAAATCATCGGGACTAATGCCTTTATTGATGATTGATTGCAAAAAAGGATTATCAAAAGATACCACACAGACTATCGCCTCACTAGCTATATTAACATAATTGTATTTATTCCTTTTGATATTTTCTGCAGTAAAAATCAAATCAAAATCTCTAAAGGTAGTATCACTGTGGAAATTATCATCATTCATGCTTACTATCTGAAATTTAAAATTAGGATGATTAGCTTGAACGAAATAAACCCATTCTTTAATGGGACCCTCCATATATGTAGGCACTAATAAAGAAACCTCTTGTGTTTGCTTATTTTTATCATTAGTTTTATTTTTTTGGCATGAGCTAAAAAATAAAACAGTAACTAATAAAAAAACAAGTACTTTAAATTTCATAATTCTATAAATTTTATTTGCAAAATTAAAAAGCTTTTTTGAAATAAAATGATTTAAAATTGAAATAGGCATTAAGCTAATAAAGTCATCAACACTTGCAGTTGTTTTATGCTAGATATGAGTAGAGATATTTTATATACAATTATGATGAAAAAAATTATTTCTTTTTCAAATATTTATCAAGCCAGCCATAAAATTCTCTTTGCCACAAGATACCATTCTGAGGTTTCAGAATCCAGTGATTCTCGTCAGGGAAAACTACCAGCTTTGCAGGAATATTTCTTAGACGAGCAGCCTGAAAAGCCTGCAGGCCTTGAGTATAACTAATGCGAAAATCATTTTCACCATGCATCACTAGTATAGGAGTATCCCATTTATCTACTAACTTATGTGGAGAGTTAGCATAGGAACGTTGTGCAATTTTATTATTTTTATCCCAATAAGGGGCACCAAGGTCCCAATTAACAAACCAGTATTCATCAGTTTCTAAATATTGACTTTCCAAATTAAACATACCAGAATGAGAAATAAAAGCCTTAAATCTTTTGTTATGCACACCAGCTAAATAATACACAGAATACCCACCATAGCTTGCTCCAACTGCCCCTAATGCATCTTTATCTACATAATGTACTGTCGCGAAAGTATCTATAGCTGTCAAATAATCTTGAATATTTAATCCACTGTAATCGCCACTAATCTGCTCTAACCATTCCATACCAAATCCTGGTAACCCTCTACGATTAGGCGCTACCACTATATATCCATTAGCTGCCATTAATTGAAAATTCCATCTATAGCTCCAGAATTGGCCTACCATACTCTGTGGACCACCCTCACAATATAATATTGCAGGATATTTTTTAGTGCTATCAAAATTGGGTGGATATATTACCCAAACAAGCATTTTTTTCTTATCTATTGTATTAATCCAGTATGGACGTACCACTCCCATCTCTAATTGATCTAACCAATATTTATTAATAAAGGATATTTCACTTTCTGCACCACTTAATGGATCTATCATATAGATTTCATCAGGTTTAGACATTGATTGTTTTATTCCTATTATACCTTGTTTAGATATCAAAAAATCATTATAATTATGTGTACCTCTGGTAATAGCTACAGGTTTCTTTTCATAAATATCTACCAAATATATTTGCTGAGTTCCATGCCAAGGACTAATAAAATGTAAGAAATTCCCATCTGTAGACCATTTCAGATTTGAAGCATGAGTTTCATAATCCACTACTGCCTCCCACATAGTATCTTTAGTAAAATCATAGATAAATGGTCTAATGCGATCAGATTCGTAGCCTGCACGTTCCATACTCTCCCAAGCTATTTTACTACCATCAGGACTAAAAACAGGATTTTGGTCGTAGCCTAGCAT
The DNA here is from genome assembly GCA_030017935.1 of Bacteroidales bacterium. Taxonomy (GTDB): domain Bacteria; phylum Bacteroidota; class Bacteroidia; order Bacteroidales; family DTU049; genus DTU049. The sequence continues at coordinate 6,555 of JASEGF010000062.1, forward strand.
TCCCTCTGTCAGATTAGTAAGTTTATTTTTCAGCAAATCATATATATAAATGTCTGAATTGGTAGACAAAGCATAGTCTCTGCCCATCATAGCTTTAGCAGTGAAAGCTATTTGTTTACCATTAGGATGCCAATTTATTTGCTCATTGCCAGCAAATGGATATAATGGACATTCATAGGTCTGATGCTCCATTACATCTTGTCCGATGGTATCAATTTTTTCACTATATTCAGCTATAAATAGATGGGAAAAAGATTTTACCCATTGATCCCAATGTCTTGGTAGCAGGTCTTCATATATTCGAGCATTTGCTTTTGGCAAATCAGGATAAATGTCTTGTGGATCAGGTATTATTTTTACATCTTTGAAAAAAGCAATGTGTTTTTGATCTGGAGCATATTCGAAACCATTAATGCCTCCTTTGATATATGATATTTGCTCGATATTGCTACCATCTATATTCATTTCGAATAATTGCATTTCTCCATTATCATCTGGATAAAGATAACCAATCTTTTGTCCATCAGGACGCCACCTAGCATTGTATTCGCTTTTGGGCGTAGAAGTGATTTTTTGTCTTTTATTATCATTCAGATTTATTATATACAGCTCTCTATTACCTTTGTTTTCATGCCAATCATACCAAGTAACGCCAAAAAGCAATTTATCTTTATCAGGTGAAAGCTGCATTTCAGAGATTCGTCCTAGGTACCAAAGTTTCTCAGGTGTCAAAATATTAGACTCAAACTTTAAACTATCAGGACCAATGATTTTTTCAGTTGTTGTAGTCTTTTTACAAGAAATAATGAATGATGTAATGCATAATAATAAAACTATAAATTGTTGTTTTTTCATAAAAATAATTTTTAAATCATCAAAAATAGGAATATTTTTTTTAAATATAAAAATCGAATGTTAAAAAAATTTTGGTTCTATAACGTTTTATTATTTATTATTAGAAAGTTTAATATTAACCACAGAGTTCACAAAGAAAGCACAAAGGACACAGAGAATGATAGAAATTAATTGTCTAAACCATGATTTTGGGGATTAAAGGATTTTGAGATTTTGTTTTTCAGGGCTAAAGCCCATAGCTCTTTTTATGCCATACCCTGACCTAAAGGTCAGGGTTAATTTAGTGCTCATTTGTGTGCATTTGTGGATTAATTTACAACTAATATAATACTAAACTCTTCAACTTATCAACTTTAATTAATATCTTGGTGCCCTTTGTGGTAAAATAAATTACCCTCAATAAACGCTATAGAACCATAAAATAACTTTAAAATTAATTCTCAGCTCAAATTGACACCTCTTTATGTAATGATACCCTCTAAAACTAGCAAAAATAAAAAAATAACTTAGTTTAAAATAGTTCGCAACCATTTTAAACTTTTCACTTTTTGTACTTATCGCTTATTCACATTGTTTCTCTTCCCAATCCTGCCAAAATAGTTCTTTGAATTTTTTCACTTGATTATCAATAACTTTGATTCCTTCGTTTTCTAGAAGTTCTTGCATTTGATTACCTGGAAAATGATGACGACCAGTGAGAAGGCCATTACGATTTACCACACGATGAGCTGGCACATAAAAAGGAGCCAAATAGCAATGAGCAAGTGCTATACCCACAAAACGAGCTGAACTTTTGCTACCTATAACATTAGCTATAGCACCATAAGTAGTTACCCTGCCATATGGCACTTGAGCAGTCAATTCCCATACTTTCATATACAAGTTACTCAGGTCATCACTCATCATTTAAATTTATTAAATTTGGAAGGCTAAATATTTAATTGTCTTTCCCTGAGACAGCCACATTTTTTCATAAAATGTTTGTACTTGAGTTATTAAATCATCACCCCTTTCTTTGTAAACATCATAATTGCATTCTAAAAGTTTAAAATTAAAACTTTTCAAAATTTCCAGAGTGTAATTAAAAAGGTCGTCATCATCAGTTTTCAAATGAATAAGTCCTTGAGGTTTCAAGATTTTCAAATATCTATTAATAAAACGAGGAGAAGTGAGTCTTTTACTCACACGACTTTGTGGTTGCGGGTCAGGGAAAGTAATCCATATTTCATCAACTTCATTTTTGTCAAAGCAGTGTTCTATTAATCCAATAGGAACGCGTAAAAAAGCAACATTTTTTAATCCAAGATTATTGGCTTTGTTAGCACCTACCCACATTCTATCGCTTTTAATATCAATAGCTATAAAATTTTTATTAGTAAAACGTTGAGCCATCTCCACAGTATATTCAGCTTTGCCACAGGCTAATTCTTGGATTAGTGGATTATCATTACCAAAAAAATCATTTCGCCATTTACCTTTGAGTGGAAATGGGTGCTGTTGTAATGTGAAATATCCAGTCTCGAAATAAAATGGAAAAGTTTGAATCTCTTCGAAGCGTTGTAGCTTTTTCCTAGCCATTGCCAATACGTTTTTTTAATATCCACGCATCTTTCTTGTATTTTGTTCTTATTTCTTCTAATTTAGTATTCATCAGTACAGTGTCTCGAGAGCTGAAAGAATCTACGGCCACTCTATATCTTTTTATAATACTATCATATAAAATTATTGGTGAGAACCCAAGGGAACTGTAACGTGCACTTTCTTTCTTAGCAGAATTTATAGTAGGTTTACTAGCAATTATTAAATAATACTTCATTGTATCAAATTGAGGCAGTTGATAGAGTTTTTGTTCTACTACTATCGCTAAATCTTTATAATTTAATTTATCATTTAAAGTTAAAAATTTCTCATTAGAGATATTTATATAATTTTCATAATAATATACTCCCCCAGCTACAAGTACTAAAATAAATACAATAATAACAATGAGTGTTTTATGTTTACTTTTTTTCTTTTTGTTCTCAGCTAACTCAGTAATATGATTTTCTTCTATAAAGGCTGGCTGATCCTTTACCTTGATTTTTTTAGTTTTAGAAGTCTTCTCTTTTTTAACTTTTTCTTTTGTGGGTGAAGAAATTTTTTCTTGTTTTTTGAGCTTTTCTTTTTTTTCTTGAGGGGCTTTTTCTAAATTTTTTTCTCGTTTAACTTTTTTGAGATTAGCAGTACTGTCTATAGTAGTATGTTTATTTTTGTCTTTTATAGAATTATCAGTTTCTGCTTTTATAGATTTATAAATTTTTATGGGAACAGGCTGTAATCCATAAAAAGGAGCATTTAGTTTTTCTATTATATCTGCATCAGGAATATATTGAATTTTATTATCTATATTTACAAATGATCCCCATTCATTATATTTAGGACTAATAAAATCAGAAGTATCTAATTTTTCATTGGCAATAAAATCAATAGAATAATATGGCGGATAAATGAGCATAGAATCATAATGCACTTTAGCCTCATTATAGACCAAATTGAGCTTACCAAAAGGAATATTTACAAACCCTTGTTTTTTGATTAATTCTATGATCTCTTTTCTATATTCAGGATGTTTTCTACTTTGTGAGATTTTAACA
>JASEGF010000063.1 GCA_030017935.1 Bacteroidales bacterium
TACCGTCCTTTTACTCAATTTATTTTTGCTATTCAAAAAGAATTATTTGGTTTTCATCCATGGATAGGTCATCTAACCAATATTCTTTCATATGCCCTGCTCATGATCATTCTTTTTCTCACTATCAAAGCTTTACTGTCTTTTCCCCCATTTAATAAAGAAAATGCTAAATTAATTGCTTTTTTAGCTACAGTGATATATCTTTTCCATCCGATTCATACTGAGGTAGTGTGCAATATCAAAAGTTTAGATGAGATATTTTCTATGCTCGGTTCATTAGGTGCTATATTACTTTTGCTATCTTATCATAATAAACCTAAAATTTACAAATTGTTTTTATCCGGATTTATCTTTTTTATTGCTTTATTATCTAAAGAGAATGCTCTCACTTGGGTAGGTGTATGGTTGTTTTGGCTAATATTTACTCATAAATCATTTTCTAAAAAATATATCATTAACTCATTTGTAGTACTATTGATACCAGCAGCTTTATTTTTATTTATTCGTTCTCAAGTGCTCGGAGCTTTTCTAAATACTGAAATACCAAAAGAGCTATTAAATAATCCTTTTATTAATTCTACTAAAACAGAAGAGATAGCTACAGTACTTTTTACTTGGTTGATCTATTTCAAATTATTAATTTTTCCACATCCACTCACTCATGACTATTACCCTAAGCAAATACCAATATTGAATTTTGGTGATTTTAGAGTGTGGCTGGCAATAATAATGGTACTAGCAATTATCTATGTTTTAATTAAGTCGTGGAAAAGAAAACCAATAATAGCTTTCGCAATATTAATGTTTATAGCTAATTTTTCTATGGTTTCTAACCTGCTATTTAATGTCGGTACCTTTATGAATGAGAGATTTGTATTTTCTGCATCAGCAGGATTCACACTAGTAGTTGGTTGGTTATTTGCAAAATGGGGAGAGAGAAGCCCAAAGTGGGCTATGTATGTTTTAATAACAATGTTAGCTTTGTATGGAGTGAAAACAGTAAGTAGAAGTTTTGCTTGGAAAGACAATTTGACTTTATTCACTACTGATGCTAAAATATCAAGGAATAGTGCTCACGTAAATGCAGCTGCTGGCGAAACATTAGTTACAGTTGCAAAAAAAACAAATAATCCACTGGAACAAGAAAAATTAATAAATGAGGCTATTCAATATTTGAATAAAGCTACTATGATATATCCAGAGAACTATTCAGCTTATCATTCCCTCGGAGAAGCTTATTTCCTTAAGAAAGATTTCAAAAAAGCTTTAGAAAATGCAATGATATGTGCTAATCTGAGACCAATAGAGTTAGTACCATATAAAAATGTATTTGCCGCTGGCATAAATGCATATTTAGATTCTTCTTATGATATTGCTAGCATGGCTTTTTCATTTTTAACTAGTAAAACTGATTTTTTAATGAGTCAATTTGCCGATTCTACCTATTTTACTATTCAATTAGCATTAGCTTATAAATATTTGAATAAGGTTGACTCAGCTATTATAATACTCAATAATGTCTTACAAAAAGATACTTGCAATGTAGAAGCTCTAAATCATTTGGCAGAATTACATAGCACTAAACCTGGAGGATTAGGTAATTCAGAGTATTATTTATTACGTGGCTATAGATGTAATCCTAATTATGCACCAATATTGGAAAATTTAGGTACTCTAAACATTATTAAGCTTAATTATTCTGAAGCTATAATTTATCTAAAAAAAGTTTATAATATTAATCCTAATAATAAAAATGTGATTAATAATTTAGCAATAGCATATCAAAATGTTGGTAAGCTAGATAGTGCGCAATATTATATTAATTTATTAAAATAATAAATTATTAATTGATGATGATTAAATTATGAATAAAGAATTAAACATTATAACTCTTGACATTCCTTTTCCGCCAAATTATGGTGGAGCTATAGATGAATTTTATACGATAAAAAATTTACATGATTTAGGTATAAACATTTACTTGCATGCTTTCAAATATGGTGAACGTAAGCCGAGTAAAGAGCTCGAACAATATTGCAAAGAGGTTCATTATTACAAACGCGAACGCAATTTACTTGCTTTTTTTAATAAAATGCCTTTTATAGTTAAAACCAGAGATCAAGATTTATTATTGAATAATTTACTAAAAAATAATGCTCCCATATTATTTGAAGGCATACATACTACGTATTTTTTATCAGATCCAGCTCTTAGAGGAAGATTGAAAGTCATTAGAGCACATAATATCGAGCAAGATTATTATAAATTTTTAGCCAAATTTGAAAAAAATTTATTTAAAAAATTATATTTCTTTATAGAATCTATAAAATTAAAAAATTATGAAAATAATGTCATAAAACATGCAGATGCAATAGCTGCGATAAGTATTGGTGATATGCAAAAGATAAAAATATGGAATGAAAATGTGGAGGTAATCAGTTCATTTCATCCTTTTGATAAAGTGGAATCTATGATAGGAAAAGGGAAATATGCTTTGTTTCATGGCAATCTAGACATTACAGAAAATAAATTTGCTGCTATATTTTTAGCAAATAAAATTTTTAATGATATAAATATTCCTTTAATTATTGCTGGTAAATGTAATAATGAGAAGAATATAAAAAAACATTTAGCCCAAAATTCAAATATTCAACTGATAACAAATGTAACAGATGAAAAAATGAATGATCTTATTAGGAATGCTCAATTGAATGTATTATATACTACGCAATCTACAGGTTTAAAACTAAAATTAATCCATTCTATCTTTCAAGGCAGGTTCATATTAGTTAATAATTTAATGGTAGAGAATACTGATCTGGCACCACTCTGTGAAATAGCAAATGATGAAAAAGATATTAAAAAAAAGGTATTAAGCCTCTTTGACGATAATTTCACTGATGAAATGATAGAACAGCGAAAAAAAATATTAAATGATTTAGGATACATGAATGAGCAAAATGTAAAAAAATTATTGAAAATTTTGCAAATGAATGAATAAAAGGGGATAAAAAATAATAAATAGTTATTACTGTGAATGTATCAGTAGAAATATAGTTATTACTTAAACCCCTAATGCAAATATTTTATAACAAAGAAAAATTTCAATAAAAAATATATTTCGACTAATTAATTTTATTTACATATTAATAAATGTTATAATTACACAAACTAATCCATTAATAAAATAAAATATTGAAGACATAATATAAAATATTTTTATAGAACCTAATCTATTAACCTGCTTGCCCGCATATGCACCAATAAATAAAAATAGTAAGATAAAAATGATTGTATACAACATCGATCTATAGATATTAGCAAACATATAGCTTACAGATAAAGCAGCTAAAAATGATTCGAAACTCAATGATACTGACATAGTAAGTACTGTCTTAAATTTATTCAAATCTACTATTAATTCACTTAATTTGCCCCTAGCTATACTGAAATACATCCTAACAGCTAAAAATAGAAATAGAATTATACTTATTATGCCAGGGTAGAAAGGTAAAGTAACCATCGTGGCCAATCCTAATTTGTAACCTAAAAAGTACATTAACATTGAAACAATAGCAAAAATCAAATTCACTAATACAATTTGTGCATTTGATTTGAAAACTAATGCATGTCGATACGAGGTAGCCATTAAAAAAAATCCAAGACTGTTGCCTGCTAAAATTGGAATTATTTCCATGTTTTTTTCTTTATTTACAAAAATACTAAAAAATTAGCTTTAATTATTGATATCTTTTTTTAAATTTTGCATAATATTTTTGTTAAATTATATACTAATAAATGAAAATACTTATTAGCCCATTAGACTGGGGACTCGGGCATGCTACTAGGCTCATTCCTATTATTAAAAAATTATCAGATAATGGTAATGACATCATTGTAGCTGGTAATGGTAAAAGCTTTGCTTTAATCAAAAAATATTTTGATAATGCTCAATTCATCCCTTTTTATTCTATTCATTTTAAATATTCTAAAAATGGCCTTAATATCTTTAATTATTTCGTCATAGCTTTTCAGATAATCTGGCAAACTATTTATGAACATTTTAAACTTAAAAAAATAATAAAATTGTACAAAATAGATATCATCATTAGTGATAATCGCTATGGTTTATTTAATAAAAATGTTAAGTCATATTTAATTACTCACCAGCTAAATGTAATTTTACCAAAATATTTATCTTTTGCTAATCCATTAATTAATAGTTATTTAAAGTATTATCTTAAAAAATATGATCAAATTTTGATTCCAGATTACCAAGCTTATAATGAAAGCCTAGCAGGCAAATTATCTCATCCATCTAATTACAATAAATTACCTATCTCATATATAGGACCATTATCTAGATTTGATAAGTTATGTATTTCAAAAAATGAAAAACAATATGATGTAGTTATATTAATTTCTGCTCCATTATCATATTGCAACTTAATTGTAAAAGAATTAAGTGATTTCGCTTCTTTGAATACCTCAATTTCTTTTGCTATAATCTCTCCATATTTATTTAGAAGTAATCATGCTAATCTAACGATTATAAATTCTCCAGATGATATCCAATGGCTATCTATAGTCTCAAACGCTAAAAATATAATTTCTACAGCAGGCTATTCTACTATTATGGATTTATTTTTAATAAATAAAAATGCCATTTTAGTACCAGTAAAAGGACAAACTGAGCAAGAATATTTAGCTAATTATTTGAATAATAAATATGGTTCTAAAAAAGCAGACTCTTTCAATAATGCTATCTCACATGTTCTGCAAAAGGTACAAGGTACAAGGTACAAGGTACAAGGTGAAAGTTTAAATTCATGAGTAATTATTATTTTTTATTTTTTAAATTTTATTCGATAAACATTATAAAATTTTAGCCAAAATGTGTATTTTTTATTTTTATTTATTAATCCTATTAACTTATCACTCATCACCTATTCCCTTTTACCTATCACCTATCTCCTATTACCTATCTCCTATTACCTATCTCCTATTACCTACCACCTATTCTCCTCGTCTCATCGTCTCCTTGTCTCCCCGTCACCTCGTCTCCTTGTCTCCCAGTCTCCCTATCACCTCCTAACCCCTTAAACCTTAGTAATTACGATAAAAATTGTATCCACCATCAAGACTTCTAACGTTAAAACCATTTTGTTTCAAAATTCTATAAGCTATATAAGATCTCAAGCCTTGCTGGCAATAGACATAAATCATTTTATCCTTAGGTAGCTCATCTAATCTATTTCTCAAATCATTCAGAGGAATATTTATAGAGTCATCTATGTAACCTTTTTCTCTTTCTATAGGTTCACATACATCTACTATAACTACATTATCCTTTTTCAAATTAATAAATTCATCACAATGAATTATTTCTAAATCACCATCTATAACATTAGTAGCTACATAACCAAGCATATTTACTGGATCTTTAGCTGATGAGAAAGGCGGTGCATAAGCTAATTCCAAATATTGCAAATCCATCACAGTCATACCTCCCATAATAGCAGTCGATAGCACATCTATTCTTTTGTCTACTCCATCATATCCTACGGCTTGGGCACCATATATTTTACCATTATTTTTATCAAAAATTAATTTCATAAAAATAGTGCTTGCTCCAGGATAATAAGTAGCATGAGAAGGTGGCGAAATATGTACAGTTTCATAAGAAATTCCTGCATTTTTTAACATTTTTTCATTATTACCTATTGAGGCTGCAGTCATATCAAAGACCTTGACTACTGAGGTACCTATAGTACCTAAATATTTTTCATTTTTCCCACAAATATTATTAGCTACTATTCTGCCTTGTTTATTTGCAGGACCAGCTAATGGCTTTAATGCAGGTAATCCAGTTATGAAATCTCTCACTTCTATCACATCACCTATAGCATAAATGCTTTCATCTGAAGTTTGTAAATATTCGTTTACTTTTACACCTCCTGTGATGCCTATGTCTAATCCAGCATCTTTAGCTAAATTAATTTCTGGTTTAACGCCAATAGATAAAATTGTAAGGTCTGAATCTATTTGTTTGCCGCTACTAAGCACTAATTTAGTTCCATTATTTTTAAATTCTTCTACACTATCAGATAGGATTAATTCTATTCCCTTGTCTATTATATGTTTATGCAAAATAGTAGCCATTTCTTTATCTAATTGGACTAAAATCTGGTCTACCTTTTCTACAAGTGTAACCTTTAGACCTCTTGCAAACAAATTATCTGCTATCTCTATACCAATAAATCCACCACCAATGACTACAGCTTTTTTAGGATTTTTAGTTTCTATGAAATTTTTTATTTTATCTGCATCAGGAATATCACGTAGGTTAAAAACATTATCAGCAGTGTCTATTCCTTTTATTGGCTGCATAATAGGTTCTGCTCCACTAGATAAAACTAAAATATCATAAGTTTCTTGAAAAATTTCATTAGTTTGTAAATTTTTAATTAATAATGATTTATTTGCTCTATCTATTTTAAGGACCTCATGCAAAGTATAAATATCAATATTAAATCTTTTTTTCATTCTTTGAGCTGTCTGCACAAGCAATGAATTCCTTTCTTTAATAATATTCCCTACATAATATGGTAATCCGCAATTAGCATATGAAATATATTCACCACGTTCGAAAATTTTAATCTCTACATTCTCATCTAATCTTCTCAATCTAGCTGCTGTAGAGGCTCCACCTGCTACTCCACCTATAATTACAACTTTTTTCTTCATAATATTAATATTGATTTTTGCAAAATTATATTAAGTAACTAAAATTATCTTTAAAAATGATAAATATTATAGCAACATCCATAAAACATTAAAAAAATCTTATGAAAATATAATTAATCAACTTAATAAAATTATCATAAGGCTATATTTCAAACAAATAATAGTAATAAAAGGCAATATAACTGATATAAAAATTATGTATTTTTGTAAAAATAAAATATATTCGTGATCAGGTTTTCCCAAATTTCATATTTTAAATTTAAACATAGATATATTTAATTATTTTAATAATTTTGAACGAAATAACTTATAAAAATGAAATTCAAATACTTTATTTTCTTTGCATTTGTTTTTTTATTGTCATGTACAGAAGTGAAATATTATAAATGGGAGCGTTCTTCACAATTTTATTTATCTGATGATAATTGTGCCACAAAAAAATTTCTTATAGCCAATAGGATTACAAAAGACAAAGATCTAGAGCAGTCCGAGTCATTAGATTACCTTTTTAGAGGCTTAGAGAGACAGGGATCTATAGCTACAATTAATTTTTTATTAGATACTTTAAAAAAATTAAATTTCGATGTAGATTTAATAGAATTGCCCATTGCAAATATTAATAATCTAGATGATACATTGAGTGCTGATAGTGCTCAATATATTTTGAAAAGCAATAATGCTTGTTGGTTAATTACCCTAGATTATTTTAAAGCTTTTTTTGATAATAATATTCAGGAAAATAGGCAAGAAACTTCTCAAGATTATGGTGGTACTACTATTTATTATGCTTCGCGAAAAGGAGTTTACAGAGCTATTATGCGCATTTATGATAGAAATGGATTAGTTCGACATTTTGATTTTTCGCAAGAACCTATTTTTAATGCTACTGGTAATACTAAAGCTGAAGCATTGAAAAATATTTTCAAAACTCAAGATTTCACAGTAGATTGGGGATATTCATTTGCACGAAGTGTCATTAAGCAACTTTCTCCACCTCAAATGACAACTGTGAGAGGCATATATGCTAATACAAATAAAGATTTTAAAAAAGCTTTTAAATTACTCAAAATCGAAGATATTGACAATGCTAAAGCAATTTATGAAAAATATATTGATAATGATAATGATAAAATAATACTAGCAAAAACTCTTTACAACTTAGCTATAGTCTACGAATTTATGGGACAATTAGATAAATCTCTAGAATTAGCTAATCAAAGCTATCAATTGTACCCGCTAGATATAGTAAAATCTTATCTAAATTATTTAAAAGTGAAATTAGATTCTTAAAAAATAGATAATTTATGAGAATACATATAATAGCTATAGGTGGTGCAGTAATGCATCAATTGGCAATTGCTCTACAGCAAGCAGGACATGTTGTTAGTGGCTCTGATGATGAAATTTTTAATCCAGCAAAAGATAACTTAAAAAAATATAATTTATTACCTCAAAATATTGGTTTTTTGTCAGAAAATATTACACCAAATATTGATTTGATAATCTCAGGGATGCATGCTAGAGCAGATAATCCTGAATTGCATAAGGCAAAAGAACTTGGCATCAAAATTTTATCATTACCAGAATTTATTTATGAACATTCTAAAAATAAACTAAGAATAGTCATTGGCGGTAGTCACGGCAAAACCTCTGTTACTGGAATGATAATGCATGTATGCAATTACTTAAATAGGTCTTTTGACTATTTAGTAGGGTCTAAAGTGAATGGCTTTGAATATAATGTAAAATTAAGCAATGATGCACCTTTCATTGTTATCGAAGGTGATGAATATTTAGCTAGTGCAGAGCTTCCCATCCCCAAATTTTTAATTTATAAACCAAATATAGGCATAATAAATGGTATAGATTGGGATCATGCTAATGTTTTTCCTACCTTAGATATATATTTGGAACAATTTAAAAAATTTGCAGAAATTATTCCTGCAGACGGAGCTCTATTTGCGGTAGATGAACCTAATGTACATAGCATTTTAGACAATACTAATTTGAATGTTTCTCCTCAATATTATCCCACTTTTCCTTATGTCTTGGATAATGGTATCTTTTATTTAAATTATTTAGGAGAATTATTTCCTTTGCAAATTTTCGGGAAACATAATATGCAAAATATCGCAGCTGCTCACTGCGTTTGTGAGTATCTGGGAATAGACACTAAATATTTCTGCCAAGCTATGATGAGCTATAAATCTGCCGAAAAAAGATTAGAAAAATATTTTGAAAATGACAAATTAACCGTTTATAGAGATTTCGCTCATGCACCATCAAAGGTGAAAGCTACAATAAATGCTGTCAACGAACGTTATCCAGATAGGCAACTTATCTCAGTTTTTGAATTACATACCTACTCCAGTTTAAATAAAAATTTTATTCCTCAATACCGAAATTCATTAGTAAATGCTGATCTTCCAATAGTTTTTTATAGTAAACACGCCATTACTTTAAAACAATTACCAGATTTATCTACTGATGATGTACTTGTAGCTTTTGAACATCCTAATTTATTTGTAACTACAGATATTAATGAAATTCAAAATTACATTAATAAAAACATTAAGTTTCCAGCTGTGATACTCCTGATGAGTAGTGGCAATTTCGATAATTGGCAACTAAATATTGATGAATTATTAAAAAGATAATAAATTATAAAAGTTTACTTTATATAGATTATATCTCATAGTTTATTATCTCTATATTCGATATGCATTAAATTATTTTATTATGTCAAAATGGCATAATATTTTCAAAATAAGCAAAAATTAATGTCATTTTGGCAATAATTAATTCTAAAATTCTAATATAAATTACAGTATATCAATCAATTATAACTAATAAAAAATCCATTGGTATAAAAATTGATTTTGAATAAATAGAAATAAAAAAAGAAAGGAGGAGAAAAATATGGCATTATTACCTGCATCCAGAAGTGAAAACTTCCTGCCAAGAATCATTGATGAATTTTTTGGTGATGATTTTTTAAAAGATTTCTTTTATATGCCTGAACAATTTAATGCACCTGCTGTCAATATATGTGAAGATGAAAATAATTTTCAAATCGAATTAGCTGCTCCTGGCTTTAATAAAGATGATTTCAAAGTATCTCTAGACAATGATGTTTTAACTATCTACACTGAAAAGACACAGGAAAAAGAAGAAAAAGACAAACGCTACAGACGTAGAGAATTCAACTATCAAAGCTTTAGTAGAAGCTTTATAGTACCAGATTATATCGATAAAGACAAAATAGAAGCTGAATATAAAGACGGTATCTTGTAT
>JASEGF010000064.1 GCA_030017935.1 Bacteroidales bacterium
TGTTACTTTTCTTTGTGTAGCTGACAAAGAAAAGTAAATTATATAAAAATTTATTCAAAAAAAAATTGATACTGACTATGTATGTACATAAAAAAATTAGTTTCTAATAAAAAGTTTAATACTACTAATGCATAATAAAAAAAAGTTCCATAATTATTCATTATGAAACTTTTTTAATACTAATTATTATCAAAAACTATTTTATACCAAGTTTTTCTTTCACATACATCATGATATCATCTCCACCCTCCCAATATAATACTGAACCTGTACCAGTATCTAAAATATAAGTATAACCTTTCTCTTTAGCTACCTCATCAATAGCTTTTTTAGCTTTATCGATGAGTGGTTGCATTAGCTCTTGTTCTTTTTTAGTTAATAAGTCTTGAGCATTATTTTGGAAATCTTGTATTCGCGTTTGTAAGTCAACTAATTCTTTTTGTTTTATTTGTTTTACTGCATCTATATACTGAGTTTCGTTTGCTAAATATTCATCATATTTAGTTTGAAATTCACTTGCCATAGCTTCTAATTGTTTTTGTAAATTTTGAGCATAATCATTAAGAGCTTGTCCGGCACTATCTATACCAGGCATTACTTGCATAAGGTCATTAGTATTCAGATGGCCAATCTTTAATTTAGTTTGTTGACCCACCGTTGTGAAAGAAATTAACAATATTAATAATGTGATTAAAGAAAATTTTTTCATATACATTAAATTTTATTTTTACAAAGATAATAAGATTTTTAATATAAAAAATTTATAATCCTAAAGATTTTTTAATATCATTAGTGATATCAAGTTTAGTATCATAAAACAATAAAGCAGTATTATTAGAAATATCAAAAATAGCTCCTATCCTATTTGCATCAGCATAGTCATTTATAGCTTGATAGAGTTGATTTTGTATAGGTTGCAATAGAGCTTTTCTACGTTGAAAGAGATCACCATCAGGGCCGAAATATTTTTTTTGTAATTCTTTGGCAGCTTTTTCTGCTTCTATGATTTCATTTTCTCTTTTAGTTTTTTCATTTTGTGGCAAAAGATAAGCCTCAGCTTGATATTTTTTGTACATCTGATCGATTTCTAAATATTTCTGCTCTAATTCTGTCTCCCATTGAGCACTTAGATTATCTATTTGTGTTATAGCATTTTGATAGGCAGGCATAGCTTCCAAAATTACTTGAGTATCTACAAAAGCTATTTTTGTGGTAGTCTGAGCCATTAAGCCCATTGAGAAAAAAATGAATGAAATTGAATAAATTAACTTTTTCATAATATTTTAATTTTTTTTTAATCAATTGACGCATTTATAGAAAAATGAAACTGTCCTTGATATTTTTTATTTGCATAAGTAGCATCAAAAGGTATGCCAAAATCAAGACCTAATAAGCCAAACATAGGCATATACAATCTAACACCAACGCCAGCAGATTTCATAGTATTAAAAGGTTGAAATTCTTTAATATTTAACCATGTATTACCTGCTTCCACGAAACCCAGTAAATAAACTGAAGCCATAGGATTCATTGATAATGGATAACGAATCTCCATAGTATATTTAGCATAGATAGTACCACCCAAATAATTACCATAAATATCGCGTGGTGTTAGTACCTGATTAGCATAGCCTCTCATACCAATAATTTCTCTGCCATCCAGAGAAAAACCAGATAAACCATCACCACCCAAATAATATCTTTCAAATGGACTTAATCCAATCGATTTATTATACATACCCATGAAACCAAATTTAGCTCTAGCCATGAAAACCCATTTCCCATAAATAGTTGTGTAATTCGTAAGTTCAATTTTCCATTTATGATATTCTAACCATTTAAATTTAACAGAATCTGGCATTTCTCCCCAGTTAGCATCCTTAAACAAAGAATATGGCGGAGTCATATTTACTGATAAATAAATATTACTACCGGTTGAAGGATATATAGGTGAATCAGTAGAATTTCTACTAAAGGAAATACCTAAGTTTAAATTATTTGCAACACCATTTTTAAAAGAAAGGGTTTGTATATAATCTTTTAGATTGTAATGCAGATAATTGAGAGAAAGATATAATCGAGAAAAATCATCAGGTTTTTTCAATTTCATTCCTAATCCCACGCTAGCACCAGTGATAGATATCTCTTGCCTTTTCAGTAGAGTACCAGCAGAGTTATATGTACCATCTTCTTTTTTGCTAACACCATTAGTTTCTAAAGAATGATAAACAGAGATAGATAAAGTATTGGGTCTTTTGCCGCCTAACCATGGCTCAATAAAACTAAAATTGTATGACTGATAATATTGACCATTGGTTTGACCTCTGATAGACAGCACCTGTCCATCACCAGAAGGTATAGGACGCCAAGCATCTTTTTTGAATAAATTTCTTAAAGAGAAATTATTAAGAACTAATCCTAAAGTACCTACAAATCTACCTAGTCCCCAGCCACCAGACAGCTCTATTTGATTAGTAGAAACTTCTTCTACTACATATTCTAGGTCTACAGTACCGGCAGCAGGATTAGGATTCATATTAACGTTTAATTTTTCTTGATTAAAAAAACGCATCTGAGATAGTTCCATTTGAGTACGCATAATATCTGAGCGTCTAAATAGATCACCAGGTTTACTACGTACTTCCCTTAAAATCACTCTATCATTAGTAACTGTATTACCAATAACAGAAACTTTATTAATAGTGGCTTGTTTACCTTCGTAAATCTGTATTTCTATATCTATACTATCATCTACAATATTTGTAATTACAGGATTCATTTGAAAAAATAAATATCCATTATCTAGATACAAAGCAGATACATCGGCACCATTAGGATTTGCATATAAATTTGTTTGTAACAATTTCTCATTATAAACATCACCTTTTTTAATTTTTAATATTTGATTTAGCGCCTCATCAGTATATTTAGTATTACCCACCCAAGATATATTTCTGAAAAAATATTTTTTCCCTTCTTCCACATATATATCAATAGCGATACTTTTATCATCCACTTTATATATAGAATCTTTTAATATCAAGGCATCTTTATAACCCAGCTCTGCGTACTTGCTAATGACATTGGCTTTATCTTTTTCATAATTAGCAGGTATATATTTAGAGGATTTGAAAATGTTTAAAACACTTTTTTCTTTAGTGTCTTTCATAGCTTTTTTTAGCTTATTATCAGCAATGACGTTGTTGTTTTCGAAATTGATATTTTCGATTTTAACCCTAGAACCTTTATCTACATAGATATAAAGAACAGATCTGCCTTTAGCAGCAGTATCTACTTGTTGAGAGACTTTAACATTTACATTATTAAAGCCTTTATCAATATAATATTTTTTAATTTTATCAATAGCATTAGAAATAGCAAATTCTGTAAGGATATCACCAGAATGAATATTAATTTTTTCTTTTAAAGTATTAGCCTCGCCTTTTCTGACACCTTCTATTACTAAACTAGACATTCTGTTTTTTTCTTCTAAAAAAATATCTAAATAAATAGTACTACCAGAACGAGAAATCACTGATATTTCAACACGTTCAAACATCCCTTGCTTATACAGATTTTTAATAGCATTTTGAATATCTTCGCCAGGTATAGTAATTTTTTTGCCTGGAGTCAAATTACTAATCATAATAATTAAATCTTTAGACTCCTCATTTTGAATACCAGAAACAGTAACTCCACCGATAATATATTCTTGGGGTATTCTATAATCTATATCTATTATTTGTCCAGATAACAATATGGGAATTATAACAAAGTAAAATAAAAACGAAATTTTTTTTATCATATAAATTGAGTTAATAATAGAATTGATAATATTTTCATAAATTAATAGTTTATAATTTACCAAATTTTCTTTTACGACTTGCGAAATCTAGCAAAGCTTTGTCGAGTTCATTTTCATCGAAGTCTGGCCATAATATGGAAGTGAAATATAATTCACTATATGCAGATTGGAAAAGTAAAAAATTAGAAAATCTTTTTTCACCAGAAGTACGTATAATGAGATCTGGATCAGGTAAATCAGGTAAATACAAATGTTGTCTAAAAGTATCTAAATTAATTTCGTCAATAGACATTTGACCATTAACAACCTTAAGAGCAATTTTCTTAGTAGCATCCACTATTTCTTGTCTAGAACCATAACTAATAGCAATCACAAGAGTTAACCCATTATTATTAGCAGTTTCTGATTCTAAAGCAGCTATTCCCTGCTGCACATTTTCTGGTAAAAGTGATATAGCACCCATAAATTTCACTTTTACACCCTTATTTATTAAGTCATCAGAGTATATACTGATAGCTTTATCAAAAAGAGTAAACAAATAAGAGACTTCATCCTGAGGACGTCCCCAATTTTCAATAGAAAAAGCAAAAAGAGTTAAATATTTTATTCCTAATTCACCAGCTCTATTGATAGTTTTTTTTGCAGCATCTATGCCTGCCTCATGTCCTTTGACTCTAGGTAACCCTTTTTTAGAAGCCCATCTACCATTACCATCCATTATGATAGCTATATGAGTAGGTAAAATATCATATAATTTTTCAGTCATAATCAAAAACTAATTTTATTTTTATTTTTAAGATTATATTCATAATCTTTGCGTTTATCTCTATATCGAGGATTCATACCTTCACATTTCATAGTTTTGTTTTTAAATCTAAATGATAGGCCTACATTAATGACAGAATACCAATCATTAGTAGACGGATCACCACGCCATTTATCAATATTACTACTATTAAGTTCTGAATGGTCTAATAGGTTAGGATCTGATAAATAAGGTGCAATAGGATCTATCTGAGAAGCTAAAACTAAAGGATCTGGATACGTGGTGCTCACATCATCTATGTAATCAGTAAAAGTATATCGCATGCCCCATTCTATATGGCAAACAAATGTTTCAGACAGTGCAATTTTAACACCTATGCCCATTGGTATAGCAAAACTATTTAGTGAATAAGGTTTGCGATCAGGATAAAAAGTAGTACCCTGCCCCTCTGTACCCATCGGTTGCAAATCTATCCATTCATCATTATATTTAGCTTGTGGATTAAAATAAAACCAATTTATGCCTAAAAATAAATATGGAGAAAAAAAATGTTGGATAGTACCTGGACGAAATTTATAATAATTAATCTCTCCAACTACACCTACTTCTAATATTTGGGATCTAAAATGTAAATTTCTCTCCGGATAATAATTAATCTTACTATCTGCAGCTCTCACACTACCATAATTACCAAAAAGCCTCACACTTAAATAATCACGATAGTTATATCTGTAATACAGACCTCCCGATGGACGTGTAAAATAAAAATGATAATATGGGTTCAAATCTCCTATATAATACATTCCACCACCACTTATGCCTACTTCATTTCTTTGCCCGTAAGCACTCATCGTTATTAAAAAAATTATAAGAATTACTAAGCATTTTTTCATAATAGAAATATAACGACTATAAAGTCAAAAAATTATAATATGCAAAGTTAATGGAAAAATTAAATATTTTTTGAATAAAAAAATGGCAAATGCTCAATATCTATAAGTTAAATTCATTTAAATAACAAGAATTCAGATTTTTTGAAACAAAAATTGCATTGTAATTATTATAGTTTACGTGAATACATACATCATCTCTATGGGAGTTAATGCTATCACCTAAATTTTCTACAACATCTATCGAGCCATCATCCATAATAGTAGTATAGAATATATCAAAATCATTTCTATTATCAGAAAAATTGCGACTAAAAAATAATGTTAATCCATCACTCATAATAAATGGAGATATTTCATCAGCAGCAGTATTAACATTAGGCCCCAAATTTCTAGGCATAGACCATTTACCAGATTCTATATATTCCACTTCATAAATATCATAACCACCATAACCACCAGCTCTATCACTAGAAAAATAAATTTTTTGCTTATCATATGTAAATGAGCCCTGTATTTCATTGGCATTAGTATTAAAAGGCAAAAAATCATATTGTACAATCTCTCCATTATTAATCTTGATGCTATATAAGTCTACAGAATTTTTATTTTTCACAGAAATTAGAAATACACCATTGATATTTTTTAAATTACTAGAATGATAAATTTGACGTGTAGTTTTTACATCATTAGATAATTGATATACAATAAATTGAACTTTGGAGATATCATCGATATAGCAAGATTTAATATCTGTTTTAATACATAAAAGATATTTAGAATCATTACTGAAGCCCAAAGGAATAATATTTTGATAATCTGAAGAATCAAGTATTTTAATGTCGCTTACATTATCATCTATATTGTCATTTGGTGAAAAAACAAAATCTTTTGATGGCCAAATGATATTTATAAATGTGGCTAATGAAATCAATAAAAATGCTTGAATCAAATTCATTATTTTTTTGGTTATAAAATTATACAAAAATTGTATATTTCAACTAATATTTTTATAACTTTTAGACCATAATTAATCTTTCTATATATAGATCACAATATAAAATAGATAAAAAAGGATTAATTAATTTAATAATGACAAAAGAAAAAATTTAATAATTTTGCAAAAAAATATTATGGAAAACCGAATAATAGATTTAAAGAAAAAATTTGAAGAAAATCTAAATAATACAATTAGTTTTTTAAATAAAGAATTGGTTAAAATACGTACTGGCAAAGCACATCCATCTATATTTGATGGGATAAAAATCGATTATTATGGTAATCCAACACCACTAAATCAAATGGCTAATATTAACATACCTGACGCAAAAACAATAGTAATTCAACCATGGGATAAATCTGTTTTATCATTTATAGAAAAAGCTATTTTAAATGCTAATTTAGGTTTCACTCCTATTAATAATGGAGAGATAATTAGAATAAATATACCTCAATTAACTGAAGAACGCCGAAAAGAATATGTGAAATTAGCTAAAATGGAAGGCGAAAAAGCTAAAGTCTCTGTCAGAAATATACGTAGAGAATTCTTAGAAAAACTCAAAAAATTGGAAAAAGAAGGTATACCAGAAGATGAAATTAAAAAAAGTGAAAAAGAATTTCAGGATATAGTAGATAATGCAATGAAACAAATAGATTCTTTAATAGAATTGAAAGAAAAGGAAATATTACAAATATAAAAAATGGGTTGTAGCAGACTCGAACTGCTGGCCTCATGCCTGTCAAGCATGCGCTCTAAACCAACTGAGCTAACAACCCTTTTAAAAAATTTTTTGCAAAAATAAAAATAAAAAATGAAATTTTTTTTGCAATTTTGTCAAAAAAACTGTGTGGAACATTTTAGGACAATTATTACATCTTAGCATTACTGATATCATAGACATAGTGCTGGTAGCATTTATAATATATGAATTTTATATGCTTATTCGAGGTACCATAGCATTTACAGTATTTCTAGGAATAATATTAATCGTAGTTATTTATCAAGTTGTTAATATTTTTCATTTGCCGATGTTCAGTGCTTTTCTAGGACAATTCATAAGTGCTGGTATAATAATGCTAATTATTGTTTTCCAAAACGAGATCAAAAGATTCTTATCAATGATAGGAGCTCCATTGGGTAAAACTAGAATATTTAATCAAAATGAAAGAAAACGTTTTTTATTTTTCAAATTACCTAATTATGACGTCAGTGAAAAAGCAAATGAAATCATAGAAGCAGCATTGCACCTATCTCACGAAGGATTTGGTGCTCTGATAGCAATAGAAAAAAACACAGTATTACAAGACATCATTTCCACAGGTATTATAATAAATGCTGAGGTAAATAGAAAATTGATAGAAACCATTTTTTACAAAAATACTCCATTGCATGATGGTGGGATGATCATTCGCAAAGATACAATAGTAGCTGCTCGTACAATTTTCCCCTTAGCAGAAGAAACCCAGTTTAATGATCTTTATCCTTCATTAGGCACTAGACATAGGGCTGCTATAGGATTGAGTGAACAATCTGATGCAGTCATTATCGTAGTTAGTGAGCAAAATGGAGCAATATCTATTGCTTTTCAAGGTGTTTTGTATTATAATCTAAATACTATAGAATTCCAAAATAAATTGCTATCTTTTATTTAATACATTCTATTCCTATTTTTTTAATTTATTGAATTTATGGCTAAAAATGATTTAACAGGTAAAATAATTGAAAATATTATTGTCGAAGGATTCGCCTCTGATGGTAAATGTATCATTAAAAATAATAATAAAGTGGGTTTAATCTCTAAAGTAGCTCCTGGTGATATCATTGATGCTAAAATTATAAAAGATTATAAAAATTATTTTGATGCTGTTGCTATTAAAATAAAAAAACCTAGCTCCTATAGAATCGATCCCATTTGTCAACATTATAATATATGTGGTGGTTGCAGATGGCAACATATAGATTATCAATATCAACTTCTCGCCAAGCATGCACAAGTAGAAGATGCTTTTTTCAAAATTCTACATATGAAAAATTGTGTCCCTCCAGTAGCGCCAAGTAATAAAATATTTTATTATCGCAATAAGCTAGAATACTCTTTTACTGATAAAAGATGGATTTATAATTATGAAGACAATGAAGATACTAAAAAAGATTTACGAGCACTAGGTTATCATGTGCCAGAGAGATTTGATAGAATATTTAATGTAGAAGAATGTCATTTAATGGATTTATTTCATAATAAAATCAGAAATCAAGTTAATGAAATTAGCAAATCACTCAATATACCATATTATAATAGAAAAACACAAGAAGGTATCCTACGAGGATTAATTATAAGGAATAATAGAGCTGGTCATTGGATGGCTATAATCGTAATATCTGAATATGATTCAACTATCGAAAAATTATTAAACCAATTAATAGAACTATTTCCAAATATTTCATGGAACTATGCCATTAGTAAAAGATTAAATGATTCTACTGATGGATTAGAAGCTATCAATATACATGGAGATAAATTTTTAACAGAAATCTTAGATGATTTTAATTTTCAGATAAGTCCATTTTCTTTTTTTCAAATTAATCCAGATCAATCAGAGATAATTTATAAAAAAATGGTAGAAATATCCGAAATAAATTCTAATGAAGTAGCTTGGGATCTATATTGTGGTACTGGCACTATTGCACTATTCGCAGCTAGACAAGCCAAAGAGGTAATTGGCATAGAATCTGTTCCGCAAGCCATAGTTGCTGCACGAGAAAATGCTAAAAACAATAACATAAATAATGTGGAATTTATTGCTGGAGATGTAGACAAAATCATTTCTACAGACAATATTACAAAACCAGATATTATTTTTCTAGATCCACCACGTTCTGGTTTAAACAAAAAAATTATCGAAAAAATAAATATTATAAAACCAAAAACAATAATTTATCTCAGTTGCAATGCTGCTACACAGGCTAGAGATATATCACTATTATTAGATAATTATTCTATATCATTTATACAGCCATATGATATGTTCCCACAGACTGCACATGTAGAGAATTTAGTAAAACTTTCATTAAAAAATTAATAAAAGCAGGTATTACGAATAGAAATGCGCGCACGACCATCTTTGATTTCCTTGTAAGCAGTAGTGCCAAGAGCATAAAGTTTACAATCAAAAGTAATATATAATTTATATTCACTAGTCATACCTGGTTTGCGAACAATTAATAGAGTATCTACAGATACAGTGGTTGTCTGAGTACCTAATCCACTTTCCCATTCTTTACCATTAGCATCACGCCATATGATATTTAAACCACCTTTAGATAAACTATCGGCATATAGATTAGAATATAAAGGGATCACAGGATGTCTATTAAGATAAACACCTAATATAGAATCTTTATTTGTAATAGAATCATGAAAGACAAATAAATTTTTAAAAGTAAAACTAATAGCTTCTTTAGAAGACACATAATAATTCTGAGATTCTTGAGATAACTTCATCGATGGCTCATAATAATTATAAGTATCTATTGGGTAGCAAGTATCATAATATTGC
>JASEGF010000065.1 GCA_030017935.1 Bacteroidales bacterium
ATATTCCATAATTTTTATTTTTTACAAAATTATTAAAAATATTTAACATGAAAAGTTTAACATAAATACAATAATATAAGACAGAACACGAAAGTGTTCTGTCTTATATTATTTACTATCTTGATTGTCGCTTGACTTTGCCACTAAATCATTGGCATTATGTTCTATTTTTACTTCTAATTGGCTGGCATTCTCTTTATAATCAAATATTACTTTATCATTTTCAGATAGAGTCCTTTTTATTATTTCCTCTGCTAATGGATCTTCTATATATTTTTGTATTGCTCTATTCAATGGTCTAGCTCCAAATGCAGGATCCCATCCTCTTTCTATAATAAAATCTTTAGCAACATTTGTTATTTCAAATACGATTTTCATATTTTGTAATCTATCTACTAAACCTTTTAGTTCTATATCTATAATTTTGTAGATATCTTCTTTTTGCAGATTTTTAAATATTACGACTTCATCTATTCTATTTAGAAATTCTGGTGAGAAAGCTTTTTTTAGTGCATTTTCTAATACACTTTTTGAGTAATCATCATCAATAGTTTTATTTGTTGAGCTAAAGCCTATACCTTTACCAAAATCCCTTAATTGGCGAGTGCCAATGTTTGAAGTCATTATTATTAATGTATTTTTAAAGTCTACTCTTCTGCCCATGCTATCTGTTAGATGGCCTTCATCGAAGACTTGTAATAGCAAATTGAAAACATCAGGATGAGCTTTTTCGATTTCATCAAGTAATACTACGCTATAGGGTTTTCTTCTTATTTTTTCAGTTAATTGTCCACCTTCTTCATAGCCTACGTATCCTGGAGGAGCTCCTATCAATCTAGAAACACTAAATTTCTCCATATATTCACTCATATCTATTCTCACTAAGGCATCTTCGGAATCGAATAAATATTTAGACAACATTTTTGCAGTATAAGTTTTACCAACTCCAGTAGGACCTAAGAAAAAGAATGAACCTATTGGTTTATTAGGATCTTTAAGTCCAGCTCTATTACGTCTAATTGCTTTAACAATATTATCTATAGCTTCATCTTGTCCTATGACAACTTTTTTGAGTTCATCAGACATAGATATCAAACGTTCGCTTTCACTTTGAGCTATTCTAGCCACAGGTATACCTGTCATCATAGCTACTACTTCTGCTATATGATCTTCGGTAACTATCTCTCTATGTTGAGCTGCTTCTTGCTCCCATTTCAATCTCTCTTCTTCTAAGATTTTTTGTAATTCTTTTTCTTGATCTCTAAATTTAGCTGCTATTTCATATTTTTGTTGTGATATTGCTTTTAGTTTATTTTGTTGAGCTTCTTCTATACTTTTTTCAATTTTTAAAATGCTATCAGGTACTTTAATATTTTTAATATGTACTCTAGCACCAGCCTCATCCATGACGTCAATAGCTTTATCTGGTAGAGCTCTATCTGTCATATATCTATCGGTTAAGTATACACATGCTTCTATAGCTTTATCATCATATTTTACTAAATGATGATCTTCATATCTTTCTTTGATTTTATGTAATATTTCTACTGTTTCTTCTGGGTTGGTAGGATCTACTAATATTTTTTGAAATCTACGTTCTAGAGCACCATCTTTTTCTATATATTGTCTATATTCATCTAATGTTGTAGCCCCTATACATTGTATATCGCCTCTAGCTAGAGCTGGCTTAAACATATTTGAGGCGTCCATTGATCCTGATGCACTTCCAGCGCCTACTATGGTATGCAATTCATCTATAAATAATATTACATCTGGATTTTTTTCTAATTCATTAAGCAGTGCCTTAACTCTTTCCTCAAATTGTCCTCTATATTTAGTACCTGCTACTAGAGCAGCTAAATCTAGAGCTACCACACGTTTATTATATAGTGTACGGGGAATTTTTTTCTGAGCTATACGAATAGCCAATCCTTCTACGATAGCACTTTTACCTACACCAGGTTCACCTATTAATACAGGGTTATTCTTTTTTCTGCGGCTAAGTATTTGTACTACTCTTTCCATTTCTTTTTCTCTACCAATGATAGGATCTAATTTATTATCTATAGCCATTTGTGTAAGATCTCTACCAAAGCTATCTAATACTGGTGTTTTAGATCTTTGTTCTTTTCCAGTTTGAGCGAAACGTCTTGAGGTACCTCCATATAATTCGTCTTCATTATCTTCTTCGTCATCATCATCTTCTAACCTAAATGAAAAATCGGTACTCTCATCACTTTTATTTTTTAAATTTGAAGTAATGTATTGTTTTACTTCATTATAGTTCATACCTTGTTGTTTCAAGTAATCTCCTACGATGTTGTCTTTATATTTTAGGAATGATAATAATAGATGCTCTGTGTCTGCTCTTTCAGCGCCAAGTGCTCTTGCTTCTAGATATGAAATTTTTAAAATTTGCTCTGCTTTAGATTCGAATGGTATTTCATTTAAGTAATTAATATCACCTACAATGCCGTCAAAATTAAATAGTTGACCTTCACTTTTTTGTGATTGTATTATATTATAGAAATGTAGTCTAGCATCTGTAGGGTCGACGTTAAATTTTTTCATTATCTCTGTAGCATCATTTTTAGGCTCCATCATTAATCCTAAAAATAAATGTACATCATCTATAAATGGGTAACCAGATTTTATAGCTTCTTCCGTAGCTTTTTTTAACACATTCTTAATTTGAATAGTGTAGTTTGCTTCCATTTTTATTTTCTCCTTTTTTTTATTTTATACAAAAATAATATTTTTTTTAATATTTATCTTTATCTCAAAAAAAATACCATTATAATTATTAGATTTTTTCTGTAATTTATATGTTATTTTGTCAGTTTTATTTTTTATAAATTAAATAAAATTGTAATAAATGATTATTCAATATTTATGCATTATTTATACATTTTTTTAACTCAAGATCATTAATTTATTTAATCTATTTTAATTTATTTAGATGATAATTAACAAATTTATTATTTTTGCAAATCTTTTTTAAAATAAAAACTATGATAGAGAGTAATTTACAAAATTTTGTTAGTCAATATACTGAGCCACAAAAGGTGCAAGATGAGGGCCTATATCCTTATTTTAGAGTATTAAGTAGTGGACAATATCCCGTTGTAAATTATGATGGCAAGCAACTATTGATGTTTGGTTCTAATAGCTATTTAGGATTAACTAATCATCCACAGATAAAAGATGCTGCTAAAAAAGCTATCGATAAATATGGTACTGGCACAGCAGGCTCCAGATTTTTAAATGGTACAATAGATTTACACGTAGAATTAGAAGAGAAACTAGCAAATTTTGTAAATAAAGAAGCTGCATTGGTTTTTAGCACTGGATTTCAAACTAATCTGGGCGTAATATCTTCTATCACACGTAGAAATGATTTTTTGATAATAGATGAATCGTCTCATGCTTCTATATATGAAGGTTCTCGACTTAGTTTCTCTAAAGTATTGAAATTTAAGCATAATAATATGCAATCTTTAGAAGAGACACTTGGTAAGATAGAAAATGACAATCAAAATTCTATAAAATTAATAATTGTAGATGGTGTGTTTAGTATGGAAGGCGATATAGCCGATTTACCTCATATTAATGAATTAGCTCAAAAATATAATGCAAGCATAATGGTAGATGATGCTCATGGACTTGGTATAATGGGAAATAAAGGTAAAGGGACAGTACATTACTTTGGCTTGGATGATGATGTAGAGCTTATTATGGGTACTTTTAGTAAAGCACTTTCTACAGTAGGTGGATTCATAGCTGGTAGTAAAGAGGTAATAAATTATTTAAAACATAATGCTAGAACTATAATTTTCAGTGCTAGCCTTCCACCAGCTTCTGCAGCTGCTGTCATAGAAACTCTAAATGTCATTGATAATAATCCAGATATTATTCAACGTTTATGGGATAATACTCATTATGCTCAAAAATTACTTAAAGAGGCTGGCTTTGATATTGGTAATAGTCAAACTCCTATTATACCAATTTATATTAGAGATGACAAATTGACATTTAAGTATACAATGGAATTATTTAACGCTGGAGTATTTGTAAATCCAGTAATTCCTCCAGCAGTGAAAGAAGGTCATAGTTTAATAAGATTTTCTATGATGGCTACTCATGAAAAAGAACATATAGAAAAAGGAATTGAAATATGTGCTAAGGTGGCTAAAAATATAGGAATAATTTAATTAAATACTGAGTTAATTGACTTCTAAATAAAAAATATAAAATAATGATTGAAATTTTACAAGTAAACAATAAAAAACTTCTTAAATCATTTATAGATTTTCAATATAATCTTTATGCTAATGATCCTAATTTTGTCCCAGAATTATATATTTCACAGAGAGACCTTTTAAATCCTAAAAAACATCCTTTTCATAAACATGCGAAAGTGCAATATTTCTTAGCTATGAAAGATAATAAAATAGTGGGTAAGTTATCTGCTCACATTAATTATTCTCATAATGAATTCTATGGAAATAAAGAAGGTTTTTTTGGTTTTTTTGATTGCATAAATGATCAAGAAGTAGCAAATGCTTTATTTAAAACTGCTGAAGATTGGTTAAAAAACGAAGGTATGGATTCCATTGTAGGTCCAGCAAATTTCAGCACTAATGAAACTGTAGCTCTTTTAATAGATGGATATGATAGGCCTCCTGTAGTTATGATGCCATATAATTATCCTTATTATCGTGATTTAATAGAAAATTATGGCTTTCATAAAAAAATTGATTTGTTTGCTTATTGGATAGATGCTAATGTGATTTCAGATAGATTAAGAGATTTAGGGAAATTGACAGAGGAGAGATTAATAAAAAGAGGTATCATAATTAGGCAAATTGATTTAAAAACACATTTCAAATCTGAAGTAGACAAGGTTTATGAGATATATAATAAAGCATGGAGTAAAAATGACGGTTTCGTACCTATGACTAAAGAAGAATTTTATTATTCAGCTAAAGATCTGGCAATGATTGCTAAAAAAGATTTTGCTTATATAGCTCTAGATGGTGAAAAACCTGTAGGTTTTGTGGTAACTATTCCTGATGTAAATCAAGCTTTTAAACATGTGAAAAGAGGTAGACTATTACCTTTCGGATTTATTAATTTATTAACTCATTTGAATAAAATTGATAATTTTAGAGTAATTTTATTTGGTATCATAGATGAATATAGGAAAAATGGCATTGATATTGTTTTTTACACTAAATCATTGCAAACCGCACAGAAAAGAAAGATGTTTCAGGGTGAGGCCTCATGGATATTAGAAAATAATGCTCAGATGAATAGCATCCTAGAAAGTATTGGTGGCAAAAGATATAAAACATATAGAATTTTTAAAAAATCTATATTATGAGCAAAAGTGTTTTAGTAACAGGTGGTAGCGGTTTCATAGGAAGTAGATTAATTAAAAAATTAGTAAATCAAGATTATGAAGTTACAGCTATATTAAGAAAAACTAGTAAAAGAGACCATTTACCTATTGATAAAATTAAAATTGTAGAAATAGACCTTACTAATTATAAAGACATTTTAGACTTTTTTACATTAAATAGTTTCGATTATGTCATCCACGCAGCAGGTATTACCAAAGCATTAAAAAAAGAAGATTATTTTAAATACAATACACAAACAACTAAAAATCTGATAGATGCAATTAAAAAAGTAAGTTGGAAGCCACAAAAATTTGTTTTCATTAGTAGTCAAGCTGCTCATGGCACTTACAAAAAGTTACAAAGACCCATTAGAATCACAGATATACATAATCCGATTACTGCTTATGGAAAGTCAAAATTGTTAGCAGAAAGATATATAGATGAGCATTACAGGCACCCTTATATCATATTGGAACCTACAAGTGTCTATGGTCCTAGAGATAGAGATTTTTTAATCGTAATGAAATTAATATCTAGAGGCTTTGAAGGATATATTGGCAAAAAACCACAAAGTCTTTCATTTATTTTTGTTGAAGATTTGGTGGATGCTATCATCGAATGTATTTCTCAACCCCACACTGGTGAATATTTAATTTCTGATGGTAATGAATATATCGATGAGGATTTAGGCAAAGCAGTGAAAAATGCCTTAGGTAAAAAAACAATTAAAATCAGAATTCCAATATTGATAGCATATATTGCAGCTTTTTTTTCTAATTTGATAGCTCACATTAATGGCAAACCAACAGCTTTTAATTTAGAAAAGATGAAAGAACTAAAAGCCAAAAACTGGTTATGTGATCCAACTCCTTTTTTTACTAATTTTAATTTTAAACCAAAATATAACTTAGAAAAAGGTATAAAAGAGACCATAGAATGGTATAAAGAAAATCATTGGTTGTAAATTATTTTAATGAAAAGATGTATAGTTTTTATAAATAATTTTTATGTTTAACATTTCGTGATATTTTATGTTTCAAATCCTTTCAGTCTCTAATCACAGTATTAACATAATTTGAATAAGTTTAGATAATTATATAATGTGTTGTTTTTGAATATCTCTAAAATATTTATTAGTAGCTTAAAAACATAAGTTTATATATTCAATATAATTAACATTAAATTATATCATTAAAAGTTAAACATAAATTTGTAACATTTTTTTATCTCTTGTTTATTAAGCTTTTTTCACCTTATCTCTACTTATAAGCTATTTGATTTTTGTGTTTTAGTCTATTATTTGCTATCATTAAGCTAAACTCGAACAGTAAATACAAAGGAGCTGTCATTATCGTTAATGATATAGGATCGCCGCCTGGTGTTATGTATGCTGCTAGGATTAATATAATTAGAAAAATAATTTTCCTTTGTTTTTTTAATGTATTAATAGAAACTAAATTGAATTTTATTAGAAAATATATGATTATTGGCAATTCAAAAACTAATCCTAATAAAACTAATAATGTCGTAAAAGTAGTAAAATAGGAATCTAAAGTGAATTGATTTATTACTCTAGCACTCACTTGATAATTATAGAAAAAATTGATAGTTAATGGGATGATTATAAAGTAGCTAAAAAGTGTCCCGATTATAAAAAGCAAAATGGAATTGACTAGTATTTTTATAGCACTTTTTTTTTCATAATCATATAATCCTGGTTTAACAAATAGCCATAATTCCCATATAATATAGGGAAATGCAAGGAATAAACTGATAAGAAATGATATGGAGATATGTTTAATAAATTGGCCACTGATAGTGAGGTTTTGTAAATCTATAAAATAATTAAAATTACATATGTTAGATTTTGGGAAAAAATGACAGATAAATTGATATGTAATAAAATCTTTATTTAATGGACCAAAAAGCATGGTATCAAATAAAAAAGATTTGAAGCTAAAAACGATTAACATCAAACTGATGACAACAATAATGATTCTAAATAATCTTTTTCGAAGTTCCTCAATATGATCCCAGAATTGCATAAAAGCAGTTAACCAGCTGGATTATTATCTTTATGATCATTACCTTTATTATCGGTGTTTAGATCATTTTCTATGTCATCTTTGCCTTTTTTAAATTCACTAACACCTTTTCCTAAAGATCGCATTAATTCAGGAATTTTTTTGCCTCCAAATAATATTATAACTATCACCAAGATGATTATCCATTCAGTAGATGTAATTAACCCAATAAAAACCATGAATATAAAATTTGAAGCTAAATTAAATAAATTTTTTGACATAAAAAAAGGCTAATAATTTATTAGCCTTTTTTTTATTTTTAAATAAAATCACTTAGCTTCTAATATTTTGAATTCTACACGTCTATTAAGTTGACGACCTTCTTCTGTATCATTAGGAGCTATTGGTTTATCAAATCCATAACCCATATATGATAATCTAGACCTTTCTATGCCGTGTTCTATTAAATAATCAACTACAGCTTTTGCTCTAGATTCTGATAATTTTTGATTGTAAGCAGCAGAGCCAATATTATCAGTATGTCCAGATATTTCTATCTTTATATTTGGATTATCATTCATTAATTTTATTAAATTTTCTAGTTCTGTTTTTGATTCTGGCCTTATTGTTGCTTTATCAAAATCAAAGAAGATATTTCTCAATACTATCGATTGACCTATTTTTATTGGTTTTAGATAAATATCTTTTTGTATTTCTTGGTATTGAGCATTCTCTGGAATAACAAAGTTTTCAGAATGGAAAAGATAACCTTCTTTTTTAACAGCTATACCGTAATTTTTTCCACTAGGTAAAGATACTAAGTATCTACCTGTTTGTGCGTTAGAAGTGAAAACTGCTAATTCTTCATTTTTTTCATTATCTGTTAGGACTATTTGTGCTTCTAAAGGTTTTTTAGTATCTTCATCATAGATAAAACCTTTTAATAATGTTAAAGAAGGGGTTTCTATTGTTATGGCAGATTCTATTTTGATTTCTTGTACTGGTTTTGTTTTATAAGCTATTAGATTATCTTCAGTAGAAGGGTTCATCGGTTTATCAATAATGAAAGTAATCATAAAAATGTCTTGATCACCAATAGTTCCTTTTCGTGAAGAACTAAAATATGCTCTTTGTCCAGAAGATGACAATACGAAATAAAGGTCATCATCAGCAGTATTTATAGGAACGCCCAAATTTTCTGGTTTACTCCAATACCCATCTTTATAAGTAGATTTGAAAATATCATATCCTCCCATACTATTATGTCCTTGAGAGCTAAAGTATAAAGTACGTCCGTCTGGATGAATAAAAACAGCTTCTTCATCATAAGGAGTATTTAGCTCACGGATGTTTTTTACCTCTGACCATTTACCTTTACTATTTTTATATGCTACCCATATATCTCTACCACCTACACCATCAGGTCTATCTGAGATAAAATATAAAGTACGTCCATCTGGTCCTAAAGATGCACTTGACTCATGAGCTTTAGTATTTATTATTTTGGGTAATGGAGAAGGTTTCACCCATTTATCTCCTTTAAGCACACATTCATAAATATCTCCACCATTATCACCTTTATAAATATATAAAGTTTGACCATCAGGGCTAAGGCCTATAGATGCATCATGAAATTTACTATTTAATGGTTTTTCTGGTTGGGATAATTTCCAATCATTCCCTGATTTAGTAGCCATGAAAATATCTTCATAATATTTATTGTCTATTGGATCACGTTTACCACCAGTAGTGTTTGGTCTGCGACTAGTGAAAAATAATATTTCTTCATCAGCACTAATTACAGGAGTATAGTCTGGATAGATAGTATTTATATTAGATCCCATATTGTCTATGAAAACTTTTGTTTTCTTTGTTAATAATTCTTTACCATTTTCACACTCTTCTATATATTTATCCAGTTCTTTACCTCTATCGGCAAACTCTTTAGGTGACAATCTACGTTTAAATTCATTGTAATTTTCAATAGCTTTATCAAATTGATGATTTAGATGATAGGCTCTACCTAAATAATAGGAAAGTTCATAATTAACTTGAGGATTAATTTGTTTGGCTTTTTCTAAATGTTCTAATCCTAATTGTTTATCTGTAGTAAATATGTAACATATGCCAATTTTATAATTTAAATCAGCATTATTAGGGTTTATTTTATTGGCTTCTAGGTAATATGTTAAAGCATCTATATATCTGCCTTTGCCCATTGCGAATAATTTGTCACCTTCTTTTATATTTTTATTAGCTTCTTTTAATTGTTTTTTGTCTGTAATGTGATTTTTATCAAAAGGTGTATCTACCTGGCTATAGCCAATAGTAGTTATTAATGTCATTATAATTAGAAATGTTATCTTTTTCATAGCTATCAAATTTTATTTATTGCACAATTGTTTATAATAAAAGTCTGCAGAACTAATGCCTAAATCGGCAGCTTTTTTCCAATCTTCACAGGCACCGCTCATGTTTCTAAGCATTTCTTTTGTATTAGCTCTATTCAAATATGCAATAGCATAATTACTATCTAGCTCGATAGCTTTA
>JASEGF010000066.1 GCA_030017935.1 Bacteroidales bacterium
TAAATTATAGGAAATCGAAGAATAAAAAAACATTTATCGAAAATTTTGTTAAAAAATTTTATCAAATAGATACTGTTGAAGACAAAAAAATAAATAACTTATATGATTATGGTGATAATATAATGAGATATTTTAGACTTACTAAATATTTTAAACTTTCGATCAGCAATTCATTAGGCACTAACTGGACTATAGATTTAGAAAAATCTAGAATGGAGGAAATAAATCAATTATTACTAATGTATGATGGAAGCGCTATTAAGTTTTCTAATATAGAAGATTATTTAAATTATATTGCTGACATATCATTACCTAAATTGCCATGGGAAAGTATAGAAAATCTAAAAAAAATATTTATATCTCTAAAAAATGAGACACAAAATTTAATAAGTAATCATAATATAAAAATTCTATTAGAAGAAGAACAGTTATTAAATATTGACACTAAAAATATAGATATTAAATCACTCGAAAATGCAATATCTCAAGTACGAAATTTAAATTTAAAAATAAAAGAAAAAATTAGAAAAAACGATTTACTTAACAATATTTCATATATAGAAAAATTAATACAAATTTTACAAGATGAAAAAAATTTAAGAAAATATTCTCCTGAACAATTTGAAAAATTAATAACTGAATCATTTAAAATTATAAATGATGAAATATTAATTAAACCTAATTACCCGGTTGATGATGATGGAGAGCCTATAAATCATTCACCAAAAAATAAACCTGATATAGAGTGTTATTACAAAAATTTTAGAGCTATTTGTGAGGTTACATTAAATACCTCAAAATTACAATGGGTTTTGGAAGGTCAGCCTATAATGAGGCATTTAAGAGATTTTGAGAATAAAAATAAAAATTATAATGTCTTTTGTATTTTTATTGCTCCCAAAGTAAATGTAGATACATATTCTCAGTTTTGGTTTTCCGTAAAATATGAATATGACGGTAAACCACAAAAAATAGTACCAATGACAACATACCAATTTTCGTTTTTCCTAAAAGCATTGATAGAGTTATTAAAATATAATAAACGATTTACTCATATTGAATTATATAATATATACAACTCAATAATTAACAAAACAAATGAAATTATTGGTTTTTCTAAATGGGCAGAGCAGATAGAGATAATTTTAAATGATTGGTTTGATAATATAATAAAAATTCATGAAATTAAATAATATATATTTAGGAGATTGCATATTATTAATGAAAAGTGAAATTCCAAATGATAGCATTGATTTGGTATATGCTGATCCACCATATAATCTATCTGGCAAATCTTTAAATTTAAAAAATAATAATACTGGTGGCCCTTTTTATGAAATGAATGAAGATTGGGATAAAATGGATTATGACATATATTTAACATTTACACATAAATGGATTAGTGAAGTATATAGAATATTAAAACCTAATGGAAGTTTATATATATCATGTACTTATCATAATATAGCTGAAATAATCATAAAAGCTAAAAATAACGGTTTTAATTTGAATAATATTTTAACATGGTATAAAATAAATGCTATGCCAAATATTACTAAAAGAACATTTACTCACTCTACTGAATTTGTTTGTTGGTTTGTCAAAGGTAAAAATTGGAAATTTAATTATGAAAAAATTAAAGAATTTAATCCTCATAAAACAAAAGATGGAAAATCTAAACAAATGAGAGATTTTTTAGATTTTATAGATATGCCAATTCTACAAGGAAAAGAAAGAATTAAATCTGAAAATGGTAGAGCTATTCATCCAAATCAAAAACCAGAAAAATTAATTGAATTAATAATTTTGGCTTCGTCAGATGAAAATGATATAGTTCTAGATCCCTTTTTGGGTACTGGCACTACTGGAATTGTAGCTAAAATGTTAAATAGAAATTGGATAGGTATCGAAATTAATGAGAAATATTATCAAATAGCATTTAATAGAATTTTTAAAGAAAATAAGTAAAAAAATATGCAAAATATAAATTTAATTTATGGTGATGCTATAGAAATTTTAAATAAAATAGATTCTAATAGTATTGATCTTATTTTTGCTGATCCTCCTTATAATTTATCTGGAGAAAATTATCAAACATGTAAAAGTGGTAAAATGTCTAAATGTAATAAAGGAGACTGGGATCAAATAGAAAATATTGATCTATTTAATGAAACTTGGATAAGTGAATGTATAAGAGTTCTCAAAGATGATGGAACTATTTGGATTTCTGGCACCTTACATAATCATCCTTCTATTGGTAAAATATTAAAAAAATTAAATCTATGGATAATTAATGATATTATTTGGTATAAACCTAATGCAGCACCACTATTACAAAAAAATCGATTTACTCCTTCAACAGAATTAATTTGGTTAGCAAGTAAATCTAAAAAATATAAATTTAATTATGATATTGCTGTTCAAATGAATAATGGTAAGCAAATGCGTAATTTATGGGAAATTCCTGCAGAAAGACATAAAACTCAACACCCTACAGAAAAACCTGAAAGATTATTAGAAAGAATAATATCTATAGGAAGTGAAGAAGGTGATATAATATTAGACCCTTTTATGGGGTCAGGAACAACTGGTGTCGTCGCTAAAAGATTAAATAGAAATTTTATTGGTATTGAAATCGATGAATTATACTATTCTATCGCTAAACAAAGAATAGAAAAAGTTTTTATAGATAGCAATTTCAAATTTACTGAAAATATTATTAATAATACTCTCAATATTGACTTTTCTGATATCTCTAATAAATGAGATTTTATAAAATTTTTCTTAAAAATAAATTATAGAAAAATTATAGATATAAAATTTTTGTATTTCATTATTTACACTTTTGCATCATTTCATTTTTTTCTGTTAATTTCGAAAAAAATTTGTAATTTTTATGAATCATCCACTTCATTTATACAATAGTCTTTCTAAAAAAGTAGAACAATTTGTCCCTATTAATGAGCCTTTTGTGGGTCTTTATGTTTGTGGTCCCACTGTTTATGGTGATCCTCATCTAGGACATGCTCGTCCTGCTATAATTTTTGATGTTTTATTTAGATATTTGAAAGAGCTAGGTTATAAAGTGCGCTATGTTCGTAATATTACAGATGTAGGACATTTAGAAAATGATGCTGATGAAGGTGAAGATAAAATTCAAAAAAAAGCTCGTATAGAACAATTAGAGCCAATGGAAATAGTAAATTACTTTACTCGTAGATATCATCAAGCTTTAGATTTGCTCAATACTTTGCCTCCTTCTATTGAGCCTTTTGCTTCAGGTCATATACCTGAACAAATTGAATTAATCCAAGAAATCCTAAATAATGGGTATGCTTATATTTCTAATGGTTCAGTATATTTTGATGTTGTTAAATATCAAAATGATACTAATTTATATGGCATTTTAAGTGGTCGTAAATTAGAAGATCTATTAGCTCATACCAGAGAATTGCAAGGTAAAGAAGAGAAAAGAAGTCCTTATGACTTTGCTTTGTGGAAAAAATCATCTCCACAGCATATCATGCAGTGGAATTCTCCTTGGAGCAAAGGTTTTCCTGGTTGGCATCTAGAGTGTTCTGTAATGGGTGCTAAATATCTTGGAGTGCCATTTGATATTCATGGAGGTGGTTTAGATTTACAATTCCCTCATCATGAGTGCGAAATAGCTCAATCTGTTGCTGCTAGAGGCGTGCAACCTGTTAAATACTGGGTACATAATAATCTAATCACTATCAATGGGCAAAAAATGAGCAAAAGTCTCAATAATTTTATTACTCTCGAGCAACTTTTCAATGGTACTCATCCAGCTCTAGAAAATGTTTTCTCACCAATGGTTGTTAGGTTTTTTATTTTACAAGCTCATTATAGAAGTCCTCTAGATTTTTCTAATGAAGCCTTGAAAGCTGCTGAAAGTGGCCTTGATAGATTATCAAAAGCTTTTAATAAAATTGATAAATTATCTTCAAATGTAGAGATTTCTAATTCAAATTTATTTGAAATTAAAAACAAAATTTTAGATGCTTTAAATGATGACCTAAACACTCCTATAGCTATTGCAAATCTTTTCGAAGCAGTTAAAATTATCAATTTGGCTTCTGAACAAAAAATTAATTTAGATAATAATGATATTGACATACTACATTGGATGAGAGATATTTTTATTGAAAATATTTTAGGTCTCAGGATAGAAAAATCTCAAAATACACACGATATAGCTCCTTTTATTGAATTAATTTTAGATATTAGAACACAACTAAAACAACAAAAAAATTATATTTTGGCTGATGAAATAAGGAATCGATTAAAAAATTTGGGTGTCGTTGTTAATGATAATAAAGATAAATATACATGGGAAATAGAAGATTAATACAAAGTTTTATAATATTATTGTTTTTTTCAACTTTATTTTTAGAAAGTTGCAAAAAAAATATTGATAAAGATACTGATACACAGCCAAAAACTGACATTAAAGTACCAAATTTTAATGCTGATAGAGCTTATGAATTTATAGCTAAACAAGTTTCTTTTGGTCCTAGAGTGCCTGGTACTAATGCTCATGCTCTCTGTGGTAATTGGTTAATAAACAAATTAGATAGTTTGGCAGACACTGTATATGTGCAAACTTTTAAAGCTCGCATTTATTCTGGTGAAATCAAAGTAGGTAAAAACATTATAGCACAGTTTAATCCAACTCTTCAAAATAGAATTTTACTCTCTGCTCATTGGGATAGTCGTCCCTATGCAGATTATGACCCGGATCCTAATAATCACAATTCACCTATTCCAGGAGCTAATGATGGTGCATCAGGTGTGGGCATATTACTAGAATTAGCAAATTTGCTCAACGAAAATCCGCCATCTATCGGCATAGATATTGCTCTTTGGGATATAGAAGATTGGGGAGAACCGCGAAGTGTACAAACTAGCAATGGAGAATTTTGGTGTCTTGGTAGCCAATATTGGAGTAGAAATAAAGTCCCTTTTAATTATAATGCCAATTATGGGATTCTTCTAGACATGGTTGGAGCTAGTGATGCTACATTTTATTATGAAGGTATTTCTAATGAATATGCACCATCAATATTAAAAAAAGTTTGGGATATTGCTGCTAAATTAGGTTATAATAAATATTTCATCCCAGAAAATGCAGCACCCATTACTGATGATCATTTGTATCTAAATACCATAGCAAACATCCCTACTATCAATATTGTTCATCAAGATAAAAATAGCTCAACAGGTTTTTACCCTTACTGGCATACAATGGGCGATGATATAGACAAAATAGATAAAAATACTCTGTCTGCCGTAGGCAATGTTTTAGCATATTTGATATATAATGAAAAATAAATATGCGAGTAGTCATTCAACGTGTCAACAGTGCTGCTGTCAAGGTTAATAATAATGTAATTAGTACTATTAATCAAGGCTTATTATTACTTGTTGGTTTTGAAGAAGAAGAGACTACTACAGATATGCAATGGTTAGCTAATAAAATTATTAATTTACGTATATTTAATGACTCTGATGGATTAATGAATTTATCAGTTGCAGATATCAATGGTGATATTTTAGTTGTTAGCCAATTCACGTTGTATGCTTGGACTAAAAAAGGCAATCGGCCATCTTTCTCACGCGCAGCTTCTTATGAAATTGGTGAAAAATATTACAATATATTCCTTGAAATTTTACAAAATAATTTCAATAAAATAATATTTAAAGGAATTTTTGGTGCAAATATGCAAATAGATTTAGTGAATGATGGACCTGTTACAATTATTATGGATACTAAAAACAAAGATTTTTAAGGTTCTATAACGTAAAGATTAAAAGAGAGTAATTTTATTTATTATTGGACAATTAAATATTAACCACAGAGTTCTCAAAGAAGGCACAAAGAACACAGAGAATGATAAAATTAAAAGGCATATAAATGAAACTTTGTGAACTTTGTGTAACATCTTTGTGTTCTTTGTGGTAAAATAATTTACCCAAAATAAACTTTATAGAACCATTAATTTATTAGAAATATTGCAAAATTGAAAAAAATAAATTAAATTTGCTAATGAAGTAAAAAAAATGAATATTTTAATCCACTTATTTTTTTCACAAAATGATGAGAATATAATTTTGGGAAATTTTATAGCAGATTACATTAGAGGCATTAATAGAATAAAAGAATATCCTCCTCAAATACAATCTGGCATTAAACTTCATCAATGGATTGATAATTATTCTGATAATAATATAATTGTTAAAAAATCTATTTCTCTATTTAGCCCATCACTAAAACATTACGCACCAGTGGCTATAGATGTAATTTATGACCATTTCATGGCAAATAATTGGGAAATTTTTTCTAAAAAATCGTTAATTAATACAATAGATGAGTTCTATATTATTTTAAAGAATAATTATAATATTTTACCAAATAAAGCCAAAAGAGCAGTTGACCATATGATAACAAATAATTGGCTAATGATGTACAAAGACTTATCTGGACTAAAGCATATATTTGAATGGATGGATACACGTGCTTCTTTTGAAGCTAATTTAACAAATTCTATTGAAATATTAATAGAGTATTATACAGAAATAGAAAATGATTTTTTTGCATTTATAGACAAAATGATAATAGATTTCGACAAAATAAAATCAGATATTATAGAATAAAACTAAAGAATAGTGAAATGAGTAATAATAAAATTTTTATTAACTCTCTTCTTCCTATTTCATAATAACATTTCAAAAAATTATTATTAATTTTACATAAAAAAATAAATGAAAAAAAATAATATAATAGTTGTAATATTAATTTTTTTGAGTATAAATCTGCATAGTCAAAAGGTATTAATACCAATGGATAATGCACAAAATGATCATTTAAAAGCTTATGGCCTTACATATTTTATGTTAGAGAATGGTTTTGAGGTGGAGTGGTTATTAAATTATCGAGGTGGCAGTTTTATGATGCCATACGGCAAACCATTAATACAAGAATGTATTTTGCGAGGAATAAGTTATGAAATATTGTCAGAATCTCAAGCTACTGCAATTTATGAATACATAGCAGACCCATCAATCAATGCAGACGTTATTAAGCTAACCAAAGCTCCTAGAATAGCCGTTTATGCACCACCTACAAATTTACCGTGGGACGATGCAGTAACCTTAGTACTAACATATGCAGATATACCGTATGATCAGATATATGACAAAGAAGTTTTGCAAGGTATTTTGCCCACATATGACTGGCTACACATACATCATGAAGATTTTACTGGACAATTTGGTAAATTTTGGGCACAGTATAAAAACACGGAATGGTATCAAAAAGATCAACAATATGCAGAGCAGCTAGCAAGATCATTAGGCTTTACAAAAGTATCGCAACTTAAACTAGCTGTAGCTAAAAATATTAGAGATTATGTAGCTGGAGGTGGTTATTTGTTTGCTATGTGCAGTGCACCAGAAAGTATAGATATAGCTTTAGCTGCCGATGGTGTAGATATATGTGATGTACCATTTGATGGAGATCCACCAGATCCTAATGCACAAAACAAATTAGATTTTAGTAAAACTTTTGCTTTTACAAATTTCAAAATTTACACCAATCCATATATTTATGCAAAATCAGATATAGACGTTACTATGACTCGCCCTCAGATACGTGAAGAGGATGATTATTTTGCTCTATTTGAATTTTCAGCTAAATGGGATCCAGTGCCTACTATGCTTTGTCAAAATCATGAGAGAATAATAAAAGGTTTTATGGGACAATCTACAGCCTTTACTAAAAGTAAAATAAAAAAAGATATTTTAATAATGGGAGAAAATAAATCTCTCAATGAAGCAAGATATATTCACGGCGAATATGGTCGAGGTACATTCTCATTCTATGGAGGTCATGATCCAGAGGACTATCGTCATTTTGTTTATGATCCTCCTACTGACCTTAATTTATTTAAAAATTCACCAGGTTATCGATTAATTTTAAATAATGTACTATTCCCTGCTGCACAAAAGAAAAAATTAAAAACGTAAAATTTGATAATTTAAAAAGAAATAAAAATAGGCGGTAGGGGATTCGAACCCCTATCTTCAGAATGAGGGTCTGAGATCCTAGCCCTTAGACGAACCGCCCAAATGATTTTTGCAAAATTAAAAATAATTTATAATTATACCAAATTTAAATTTTTTAAATCTTCAATTTAATCCAAGTTTCTGGTTCTATAACGTTTTATATGGGGAGAGATTAAAAAAGAGTAATTTCACAAAAATGAATTTTATTTATTATTGGACTGTTAAATATTAACCACAAAGTTATCAAAGAAGGCACAAAGAACACAGAGAATGATAGAATTAAAAAGCTTAAAAATGACACCTTGTGAACTTTGTGTAATATCTTAGTGCCCTTTGTGGTAAAAATAATTAACCCACAATAAACGTTATAGAACCAAGTTTTTATTTTCATTTTTTTATTAATTTTACGAAATAAAAAATTAGGATAAATGAATTTGCATGAATATCAATCAAAAAACCTATTAGAACAATTCGGCATTAAAGTTGGAAAAAGATTTCTGGCATATAATCCAGACGAAGCTTATGAAGCTGCGTTAAATTTAAAAGAATTAACAGGCTCAGAAATTTGCGCAGTAAAAGCTCAAGTTCATGCTGGCGGCAGAGGAAAAGCTGGTGGCGTAAAAATTGCTAAATCACCTGAAGAAGCTAAAAAATTAACTTCACAAATTATAGGAATGAGATTAGTAACACCACAAACTGATGAAAATGGCAAATTAGTACGAAAAGTTTTAATAGAACAAAATTTATACTATGAAGGAAAAGAAAATGTTCAAGAATTTTATATGAGCATATCCTGCGATCGAAAAAATGAAAAAAATGTTATACTATACTCTACACAAGGTGGAATGGAGATAGAGAAAGTTGCTGAAGCAACACCAAATTTGATTTTCAAAGAGTTTATAAACCCTATAACTGGGTTGATGCCATATCAAGCACGTAAAATTGCATTTAATTTGGGATTAAATGGTGATGCTTTTAATGATATGCTATATTTTATTACTAAATTATATCAAACATTTATAGGTATAGACGCGTCATTAATAGAGATAAATCCAGTTTTGAAAACTAGTGATAATCAAATATATCCTGCAGATGCTAAAATTGTTTT
Source organism: Bacteroidales bacterium (assembly GCA_030017935.1). Lineage (GTDB taxonomy): Bacteria > Bacteroidota > Bacteroidia > Bacteroidales > DTU049 > DTU049. Next base: position 9,194 of record JASEGF010000066.1, read on the forward strand.
AGATGATTCTGCACTTTTTAGACACCCCGAGCTTAGTGGATTACGCGACATAGAAGAAGAAAATCAATTAGAATTAGAAGCAAATTCTGTAGGATTGAATTACGTAAAATTAGATGGTAACGTAGCATGTATGGTTAATGGTGCAGGCTTAGCTATGGCTACCATGGATTTAATTGCTATAGCTGGAGCTAAACCAGCCAATTTTTTAGATGTAGGTGGCTCAGCAAGCTCTGAACAAATAGAAAAAGGTTTTAGAATAATATTAAAAGACCCCTCAGTAAAAGCTATTTTAGTTAATATTTTTGGAGGTATTGTACGATGCGATAGGGTAGCTAATGGTATCATAGAAGCCTACAGAAATGTAGAAAATATTGATATACCTATAATTGTTCGTCTACAAGGCACAAATGCACAATTAGCAAAAGAAATTTTAGAATCATCAAAATTAAAATTAATACCAGCAAATACATTAGATGAAGTTATAGAATGTATAAAAGCTCTTAATCTTTAATAATCAAAAAAAATAATTTTGAGAGAGGGAAGGGGTGTTAGATATTATTATTATGTATAAAATTATATATGCTAATATTTTAAAAATATATTATCTTTGCAACAAATATTATTAAACATGAAAAACATAGTATCAAACCTCAAAGAACACTTATCACAGGGCAAACAACTAAACTTAGAATTCC
>JASEGF010000067.1:0-6334 GCA_030017935.1 Bacteroidales bacterium
ATTTTCGCATACGATAGACAAAGGTGCGAGCAGTTTCTCGGAATTGATAACCACAAGTTTTACATTTATAAACTTGTCTGCCATTTCTTTTGCCAGCTTTTATGACATTCTCGCTTCTGCAGTCTGGACAGATAGCTGCGGTAGATTGAATTTTTACTTTTTGGTAGTCTACTGCTGTGGCATTGTAATTGACGAGATATTGAAATAGCTGATCTAGGAAATCTCGCTTGTGATCCTTGGGCAAAGCCAAGTATTTATCGATGTTTTCTAGTAATTCTTTCATAATTATAAAATTTTCAACAAAATTAATTAATTTATTTAAATAATAAAGTTTTTTAACTATAACATAAAAATGTTAATTTGTCTCTTCCCCCTTATCATTTTGATATTATTAAAATTTTACTTTTATTTTATTATCAAACCCATATTTTAAATCTCTTAAATTAGTTTTTAGCACTACTTCATTATCTTTTGATTTATTTGCTAATGGGTGTGATACTTTTTTTATCTCATTAGGTGTAATAATATATGTATTTAAATTCACTAATCCTAAGGTATAGTCATTAATAGTAAAATTATAGTTGTTTTGCAATTTTCCTGAGTATTCTATAAATCTTTTTACATAAGGAGAAATATCTTTTTTCACTATTTTATTATCCGAAAGCTTAATATAATTTGGAATTAATATATTAAATTTATTGTCTGTTATTGTTTTTAAAACACGTTTAAAAGCTTTAGTATTTTCGAAATTAAATGAGATTTCAATGAATTTTTCAGAATGAGCAAAATTAACATTACTAATGCCTTTGATAGCTCTTATGTTATCTACATAATATTGTATTTCGTCAGCTATTTTATCTGAAGGTGAGTTCATTACTTGGCTGAACATAGCAATATTAGAAAGATCTAGTTTTATTTTATAATATCCTATGCCGTCTTTATTAATAGAAATATACTCTTCGATTTTTATGCATGAAGATGAAATTATGGACAGTATAAGTATAAAGATTAAAAAATATTTTTTCATAGAATGATAGCATTAGAAGCGAATACTTTTTTAAGGATATCGCTAGTTCTTGCATTCACGTCGGTGCGTATTTTAGTTTCTTCTTCTGCTATTTTTGTAAATAGTCTGTTTATTGCTTGCTCGGTAACATATGTAGATAAATCTGTGTTTACTGGTTGCACTCCAGGTAATGCATTATATTTAGTTGTAATTTCTGTCCAATATTTTGTGGCTTGTACTTGTTCAAGGGTTCCTTTAATTATAGGTATAAAAACTTGGAATAATGATTGCGAAGTTTTAGATTGGAAATATTGTGTAGCAGCATTATTGCCACCTTTGATAATATTTTTTGCATCTGTAATAGTCATTTCTTTAATAGATTGTGTAAAAATTGGTAAAGCTTTTTCCATAGATTTTTCAGCAGCTTCATTTATAGTTTTTATAAATTTATCTACTAGTGAGCTTAATCCTATTTGGTTTAGTTTTTCTGCTACGTAATTTATCTCTGGTGGAAAAGGAATTCTCAGTGATGGATTATTATAAAAAGTACCTGGTTGTTTTAAATAGTTAACAGCATTATTAGTACCTACAGACAATGCCTCTTTTAGCCCATTTATAGCTTCTGTTTCTGTAACTATGTTTTGTTGTTTTAGGCCTTGTTCTATTTGTTCACAAGAAAATAGAAACATGCTCATTAATGTTAAAATTAAAATCTTTTTCATAATAAATTATTTTTACAAAAATATTAATATTTTATGTTAAATAAAAATTTATTGTAGTTATATGATTATTAGCATTATAGAAGTTATTTGTTATTTTCTTATTAGTTTTGCAAATTATTAATAATTATAATTTTTATGATAACAACTAAAATATTAATAATCACAATACTAATTTCTATAATAGCTTTTTTTAATAGAAATCTAATGGATACTTTTTTATTTTATCCTTATAGAATTTATCACAATAATGAATGGTTTAGGTTCATTACTGCTGGATTTGTTCATGGAGGCGTATTACATTTACTAATTAATATGTGGGTATTATATATTTTTGGTATTGCTATTGAGAATTCTCTATCTATGATTTTTGTAAATGACAAATTACATTTTGTGATATTATATTTCGGAGGTATGATATTCTCATCTTTGATTCCATATTTTAAAAACAAAAATAATCCGCAATATATGGCATTAGGGGCGTCTGGTGCTATTTCTGCCATTGTGTTTGCTTTTATTCTTCTTTATCCTACTGAGAAATTAATAATTTTCCCTATTCCTATTGGCATACCAGCATGGGTATTTGGAATCTTTTATCTAATATTTTCTTATTATCAATCTAAACGCAGTAAAGACAATATAGCTCATGATGTACATTTATATGGTAGTTTATTTGGAATTTTGTATTTGACTTTAGTTAAGCCCGCTATATTTTTGCATTTTATTAATGCAATTTTTTAAAAAAATTTTTTCGAATTAGGCTTTTATTAATTTATTAATGATAATTCAAAATAAAAAGTCGTTCATTAAAAACAAGATAAGTATTTGTATATTAATAACTTACTAATAATTTTTTACTCAAAATATCGCAAATTTTGGGAGAGGCTATTTTTACCTTTTCAAAAACTATATTATCAATTCTTTTTTATCTTTTTAAAATAAAACATTCAAATTGTCTTTTTAATGGGCGACTAAATAATCACTTCAATTATTTATCTATTATACCAATTGTATATTCTAAAGCTTCGTTTATCATTTGTTCAGGAGGTAAAAGGATAAAATCATTTTTTATCATTGAATTAGTTAATTCTCTAGCGTAAGTAATATCTTTTTTTGCCCATTGGTAAGCTTGTTGATAGCTTAATATTTTTCTCGCCACTCCATTTTTAATTGCTTCCATAGCTACTGTAGCAGCTACTATCGGAAAAACTTCTGCTTCATCCATTGTTGGCATAATGTTATTAGCATCTATACCACGATCATAAGCAAACTTTGCTAATGCATTGGCTGCTGCTATAGCCATTTCATCAGTTATTTTTTTAGATCTCACCATTAGAGCACCTTTTAAAATGCCAGGGAAACCAAGGGAATTATTTACTTGATTTGGGAAATCGCCTCTACCAGTCGCTACAATATATGCGCCAGCTTCTTTGGCAGCATAGGGATAAATTTCTGGTATTGGATTAGCACAAGCAAAGACAATAGCTTTCTCAGCCATTAATTTAATCCATTCTTGTTTAATAGTATTAGGACCTGGTTTAGATAAAGATATTAATACATCTGCTCCTATCATAGCTTTTTCTATATCATTTACCATATCAGGATTTGTTGTCAGACATAATTCCCATTTTCTGTAATAGCGTTTATCGTTGAAAATATCTTCTCTATCTTTATTTAATGAACCTTTACTATCAAAAACTATTATATTTTGAGGATTTGCTCCACTAGCAATTAATAATCTAGCAATTGTAGTATTAGAAGCTCCAGCTCCGTAAAGAATAATTTTTACATTTTCTATTTTTTTATTAACAATTTTCAAAGCATTTAATAAACCAGCTAAAGTTACACAAGCAGTTCCCTGAGCGTCATCGTGCCAAACAGGTATATCGCAGCTATCTCTCAAAGTGTCTAAAACTCTGAAACAATTAGGTTGGCTTATATCTTCCAGGTTTATAGCTCCGAAGGAATGCTGAACCATTTGTACAAACTTAATGATATTATCTGGGTCATTTTCTCCTTTTTCATTTTTGCTATCTATACATAATGGCACTGCATCTATACCACCTAAATATTTCATTAAAAAAGCTTTACCTTCCATTACACCTAAACCACCAGGAGGAGTTACATCACCATCACCTAGTACACGTGTAGAATCGCTGACTACAGCTACCATATTACCCCGATTACTTAATTCGAAAGATTCGTCATTATTATCTCTTATGAGAGTGCTTATAGAGCTGACACCAGGTGTATACCACACATTAAACCAATTAAAACCTGGATTAGGAACTTTAGGCACTATTTGTATCTTTCCATTATAAAATTTATGTGATAGCTCAGCTAATTTTTTAAAAAAAATTGTTTTAGCTTTAGACAATTGCTCTTCTGTGAATGATGATGGAAATAATCGATCTACATCTTCTAATGTTATTTTATTTTTCATAATATCCATATTATTTAATAAATTTAATCACTCGGGAAAGTAAATGCATAGCCAAGTGTAATTACAGTATTATACATCCCTCTATTAAAGTAATAAGTAGCACCAGAGTAATGCTTACGTATAGGCAAAATAGATTGATCTACTTCGAAAAACATTCTATGAGAATCATTAATATCATAACTAAAACCTGCTACCACACTGAATTCAAATCTATAAAATGGTTCTAGCATAGCGACTAATCCATTCTCATCCCAAATATTATCAGTAGTTTTAGTAAGTACTGCACCTGCTAAACCAATAAAAACATTGAGGTTATCTACTGGTAGTTCATATTCATATAATAGTGGCATTTCTACATAATTTAATCTAAGTAAAAAGCTAGTTGGATTTTCGCTAGTAGGATTTTTTCTACTACCTTTCTGAGAAAATACTAATTCTAATTTTAATTTTGACCGATCATTAATATTATAAAAAGTAAAAACTCCAGCTCTAACACCGAATTTATTAAATCCAGAGAGTTGATCTCCAGACACTTGACTGCCATTAATACCTAATGTGAAACCACCACCAAAATTTTGGCCAAAAGTAATTGTAGATATTAATATTAAAATGCTAAAAACAATTTTTTTCATATTATTTATAAATTCTCATTAAAATAAGCCTCTATTAAATCATTCAAATGATAGCGATCTATACCCATGACATTGTGACTATGAGTAGGATAAACAAAGAAATCTACCAATTTACCTTTGTCTATGCAAGCTTTTAAGAAACTGAGTACATTTTGAGGGACCACCACATCATCTTGATATCCATGAATTAATAATATTTTGCCATGAACATTATTAATGTAATTAAGTAAACTAGCATTTTTATAACCATCGGGATTCTGTTCAGGAGTATCCATGTATCTTTCGCCGTACATTACTTCATAATATTTCCAATCTATCACAGCACCACCTGCCACAGCTACTTTGAAAGTTTTAGGTTGTTTGAGCATCAGACTCAAAGTCATGAAGCCACCATAGCTCCAACCATGTACACCTATTCTATTAGTATCTATCCAAGATTTTTGTTTGAGCCAATTAATACCAGTCATCTGATCTTCGACCTCATATTTACCTAAATTTCTATGAATAATGCTTTCGAATTCAAATCCTCTATTAGCTGAGCCACGATTATCTAGAGTAAATATGACATAGCCACGACTAGCTAAATATGGCAAAAAAGTACCTGCACCACCAGTCCAGCTATCAGTTATCATCTGAGCATGAGGACCTCCATACACATAATTTATCACAGGATATTTTTTTGTAGAATCGAAATCTAAAGGAAGGAATAATCTACAATATAGTGTATCTCCATCACTATTGGTAAGTGTAAAAATTTGTGGCTTAGGTAAAATATTATCTTTGAAAAGATCTATAGCTATTTTCATGCTTGCAACTTTATTTCTTTTGAGATCTATGTATTGAGCGTGATATACAGTATCTGTATTAGAATATTCATCTATGACAGCTGTACCATTTTTATTAATTACGATACTATGAGTGCCTCTACCTTTGTCTAACTGATTAAACTCTAAAGTATTTAGATTAACAGAATAAGCATGATGTTCTATTGGAGAATCATATGTACCATAGAACCACAATGCGTCGCCATTATTGAAAAAATCACCTAACTCTGTTACTATCCAATTACCTTTAGTTACTTGTTTTAGCAGATTACCATTTATGTCATATAAATACAAATGCCAATAACCATCTCTCTGACTAAAATATATAAATTGATCATCATGATTAGGTCTGAAATATAGCGGTGTCTGTGGCTCTACGTATCTATCATTTTTTTCTTCGAAAAGTGTTTTTACTAGTGAGCCATTGTTTGCATCATACATATTCATTTTCAGATGATTCTGATCTCTATTTAATATACCTATGAAGATAAATTTTTCGCTAGGATGCCAAGTAACACTTGTTAAATAGTGATCGATATTATCACCTGTTTGTAAGTATACTGTAGATTTTTCATTAACATCATAAACGCCCAAAGTAACGTAATGACTTTGCATACCTGCCATGGGGTATTTTATATTTTTCAAAGTAGCAACACGGGTAGTAATGTCTACAAGTGGATAATCTGAAACTTTTCTTTGATCCATTCTAT
>JASEGF010000067.1:6344-9801 GCA_030017935.1 Bacteroidales bacterium
AAATATTTACCTGTAGGAGACCAGAAAATACCAGTATTTATGCCAAATTCATTACGATGAACAGATTGTCCATATACAATATTAGTGTCTATATCGCCAGCTACTAACATCTGCGTGCCATTATGAGCTATATATAAATTGTTTTTTAGAGTATAGGCCACTTGCAGAGTATGTGGTTCGATAGTAAGGTATTTGGCTGCATTTGGCCATTTGGCTATAAATTCTGATTTTTTTGTTTTGAAATTGTAAATATACAAAGTAGTATCTATTGTCATCACTAATGTGTCTTTACCTTTCCACTGATATTCAGGGAAAGCTTCTAATTTAACAGCTAATTCTGGCGGGAGAACTTTTTTCAATTGTTCTTGACTTAGTAAATTAGTATATTTCCCATTTTTAAAAAGTACTAGATTTTCTAGACTATCTATCAGAGTGAAAGACTCTCCATCGGGATAAGCTTGTATCTGTGATAATGGGTAAAAGCGTTGATAATATTTAAATATATCTCGGTAGGAATTAATTTTTTGTGCATAAATAAATTGAACTGCAAATAAGCCAATAAAAAGAAAAATGAATTTTAAATTTTTCATATATTTAATTTTATTAGCAAAAATAATAATAAAAGATAAAAAGAATAAATAAAATTTGTTAGATAAGTTTAATTAATAAGTAAAAATATTTATTACTTGGTTATATATCTTTTTGAGTTGGTAAATATTAGCTTTTTCTATAATTAGCTTATAAAAACTTTAATCTATCATTCAAGGCTCATTATTCCAAAACTTCTAAATTCCTCAAAATTAATTTATAATTTATGCTCATTTTTGTGCATTTGTGGACAATAAATATATTACCCTCAATGCCTATAATTTTATCCACAGATTTACACAAATTAACACTGATGATTTAGTTGTTTGAGTTCATTTATAAATTAAATTTTATCTATTATCTTTCTTAATTAATCAACTTATCAACCTTAATTTATAATTTGTGTGCATTTGTGGATTAATAAAAACAATTGGACAATTAAATATTAACTAAAATAATTAACCCAAAATAAATGTTATAGAACTTATTACTTACATTATTCTTCCTTATTTGCTGCTTTTTTGATATAATTATATGCACTTGCTAGTGAAATATTGTTAGGTAACTCGCCCTCACCAATGAAATTTTTTATATTATTCCATGTATTGATAATAATCTGGTTTTTATGTTTATTATTTGCTTGTGCTATTTCTTCCTGTTCTAAAATTGCAGCTATATTCTGTAAACCCTGATAAATGGTACGAGTGTCTATTAATTCTGGAGAATAATCTATATTTTGTTGTATTGGAATAATAGATTTCTTCATTTCTAATGGTTCAATATTAGACTCAGCTATATAATTCGTGCTTTGAGTATTATAATCATTATTATTTTCTACAATAGTTGAGCTCTGAGCTGTCAGAGTAATATTTGGTTTAGAATGATTATCAGAAGAGTTTTGATATGTTGCTATTAATTTATGATATTTGTATGTAGTAGTATCTAAAGCCAAAAACACATTATTACTAATTTTTTTATCTAAAACTCTCATACTAGCTATAATACTCACCACTAGAACTAAAGCTACTACAGCAGCATATCTCAAAATTGGTGAAAAGCTTATGTGTTTTTTATTATCGCTAGGTATAGATTTTAATTTTTGTTTAAAGTCTTCATCTAAAGAGACATTTGCAGTATCACTTTCATTATAAATTTGGTAAAAAACATTTAAATATTTTTGTTTTTTACTATGTTCTACATCTATATATTGATGTAGCAATTTATCAAATTTTTTATTTTTTTTCATTTTCATAATAAATTCTCCATTTTACCAATGATTGATTTTACTTGTTGTCTACCACGATGCAGATATACTTTTACTTGAGTTTCGCTAATGTTTAGCTGGTCTGCTATTTCTTTATAGCTATAGCCTTGTTCATCTCTCATCATCATAATTTTTTGTTGTATCTCTGGCAAAGTATTAATTACATTGGTTATATTCTTTTTAACATCGAAATTATTTATATAAGAATAATTGTCCTGGTAAAGCTCTATAACATTTACATTCATATCTTCATCATCATCCTGATAAGTGAAATACAAAGATTCGAATCTATTAGCATATCTGGTTTCATCTATTATCAAGTGATAAGCAATAGTGAATAAATAAGGCTTAATCTTGTTATTTTTTATTTTATCTTTGTTTTCCCATAAACGAATAAAGCTCTCCTGTACAACATCTTTTGCCATGTCATCATCTTGTAATGCTTTTAAGGCAAAAGCATACAAATGATCACTGTATTTATCTACAGATTTATTATATTCTTTTATAGTCATAACTTATCTACAAATGTAACGATTTTTTATTTAAAAAGTTACAAATTATTAAATTTGTAAAAAAATGTTTGAATTAGATAAAAAATACATGCTCAGATGCTTAGAATTAGCAGCAAAAGGACTCGGATATGTGAAATCTAATCCTCTCGTAGGTTGCTTAATTGTAAAAAATGGAGCAATTATTAGCGAAGGATATCATCACGCATTTGGTATGCCACATGCAGAGCGTGTAGCCATTGATAAATTAGATGATAAAACGCAAATAAAGGATAGTACAATTTATGTAAATTTAGAACCTTGCTCTCATTATGGTAAAACACCTCCTTGTGCACCATATGTAGCAAAGATGAGCCCACATAGAGTTGTAATATCTGATATAGATCCTAATCCTTTAGTCAATAATCAAGGAATTAAGATTTTACAAGATGCAGGTATACAGGTAGATATAGGCATTTGTAGTTTGGAGAATAGGAAGCTAAATAAACGTTTTTTTACGTTTATAGAAAAAAAACGTCCATACATAATTCTGAAATGGGCACAAACTCTCGATGGGTTCATTGCCGAAAAAAATCAAAATTGTATAAAATGGATTAGCAATGCTGCTACGAGACAAATAGTTCATAAATGGAGAGCGGAGGAGATGGCTATATTAGTAGGAGCTGGCACAGTGCGATGCGACGATCCACAGTTGACAACCAGACATTGGTATGGTGATAACCCAATAAGAATGGTAGTAACTAATTCTGGCAATTTACCTCTAAACGCTAAAATTTTTGATAATCAAGCAAAAACAATTTTGTTTTATAAAAATATTCTGAAGACAACTATAAATGAAGACAAAATAGATATTGTAAAAATCGAAACTGATTTTATAGATACATTATATGCTTATTGCATTGAGAATAATATTACTTCCATACTTATAGAGGGAGGTAGTCAATTATTAAATACTTTTATTAACAGAGAGCAATGGGATGAGGCTAGAGTGATAGTAGGTAATAAAGTATTTGGTCAGGGAGTGCGAGCACCCATTATTAGCCGACACACATCTATAGATATTGAAAATATAGATGACGATAGAATAATTCATTAT
>JASEGF010000068.1 GCA_030017935.1 Bacteroidales bacterium
TTCTTGGAGGTTTGAGACTATATTTTTCATATTTAAAAAATTTTGTTGCAAAGATAAAATATTTTTAAAATATAGCCATTAAATAATTATACATAAAAATGAAAACAAACCAAATGAATGGAGATAATAAAAATTATCTCCATTCATTTGCCCCCTATTATTCCCCTTTAAATCTCTCGATTGCTGCTCTTACCAAACTTATGAAAAGTGGATGTGGTTTTTCAAATCGGCTTTTATATTCTGGATGAAACTGCACGCCGATATAAAAAGGATGATTTTCTATTTCTACTGCTTCTACTAACTGTTCTGTCGGATTTATACCTACAGCTTTCATTCCATGTGATTCGAATATTTCTAAATATTTATTATTAAACTCGTACCTATGTCTATGCCTCTCGTAGACTAAATCCTCTTTATAGCATTCATATAGTTTTGAATTCTTAGTAATTTTACAAGGATATGCTCCCAATCTCATAGTTCCGCCTTTAACTGATATCTTTTTTTGATTTTCCATTAAATCTATTACTGGATTTAAGCATCTTGGATCTATCTCTCTACTATTAGCATCTTGTAATTTTATAACATTGCGAGCAAACTCTACTACTGCCATTTGCATGCCTAAACAAATACCTAGAAAAGGGACTTTATTTTCTCGTGCATATTTAGATGCTAAAATTTTCCCTTCTAATCCGCGTTCACCGAACCCAGGTGCTATTAATATCGCTTGATATTGGGCAAGTAAATTATTTACATTTTCTTCTTTTATATTTTCTGAGCTGATAAAATCTAGATTTACTTTTGTTTCCAAAAAAGCTCCCGCATGAATAAATGATTCCATTATAGATTTATATGCATCTTTTAGTTCTACATATTTCCCTACGAGGGCTATTTTTACAACATTTTTATAATTTTCTAATTTATCTAAAAGATTTAACCATTTAGTAAGGTCAGATTTATTTGAATTTTCTATTCCAAATTTATCTAATATTACTTCATCTAATTTCTCATCGAGTATTTTTATAGGTACTTTATAAATAGTATCTAAATCTATGTTTTCTATAACAGCACGAGGTTCTACATTACAAAAAAGAGCTAATTTTTGGCGAACAGAATCTGTAATAGGCACTTGTGTACGACATATCAAAATATCTGGTTGTACTCCTAACTCTTGGAGATTTTTTACAGAGTGTTGAGTGGGTTTAGTTTTTAATTCACCAATATTAGCCAAATAAGGTAATAAAGTCAAATGTATAACAAGAGCACGTTTACCTAATTCTAATCTTAACTGTCTGACAGCTTCTATGAATGGTAATGATTCTATATCACCAACAGTGCCGCCTATTTCAGTAATTATAAAATCATAATCTCCATTAAATTCTAATAATCTAATGCGATATTTTATCTCATCGGTGATATGGGGGATTACCTGTACAGTTTCACCTAAATAATCTCCTCTACGTTCTTTTTCTATTACATTCAAATATATTTTACCAGCAGTTACATTATTTGCTTGAGAAGTGTTAATATTTATGAATCTTTCATAATGTCCAAGATCTAGATCAGTTTCTGCTCCATCCTCTGTCACATAGCATTCACCATGTTCATAAGGATTAAGTGTTCCTGGGTCTACATTGATATATGGATCTAGTTTTTGAATTGTAACAGAATAACCTCTAGATTGCAAAAGTTTACCAACAGAAGCTGATACAATACCTTTGCCAAGGCTAGAAACTACTCCACCAGTTACAAATATATATCTAGTATTTTTAGCCATATTTTCTATTTTTATATTGCAAAATTATATTAATTTAACTTTAAACAAAAATATATAAAAATATTAAAAACATTTAGGATTTATACCTAGTACATATTTATTTATTATTTCTAATTTATCAAAAAATTCATAACCAGCAAAATCTATCATCATAAAAAATTTAATTGTTTTTTGATATTCATCTAACAATTTTCTAGCCAAAGGATAATAGCTCCAGTGCCAAGGTTCAGGTTGATATCCATCAGGTCTATCTTTGTCAAAGGATGTATATGGTTCACAAAATCCATATTTATCAGCATTTTTTTGTAACCATTCATAAATTTTTCTGCCTTCAATAGTTTTGAAATATGATGGTTCTACACTGTTTAGGTCTATATCTGTACCCCAATGATGTCTAGATGTTCCAGGCATCGCAGTATATTTTAATATTTCTTTAGTTCTTTCCAAATCATCAGGTATAGCTAGATATAAATCTTTATTATTTACTGGAGTGTATCCGAACCATTTATCTTCCCATAATTTTTTTTGATATTCATAGCTTCTAAACCCGCTAACAATTATTAATGTTACACCATCATTTTGTGCTGCTTCATACATTTTTTTAAAAGCTTCATAAACTTCTTTTCTCAGATATATATCCTTGCCATTTTCGGTAAATTGTTTATCTACTAAAACAAAATTACTATCATTCTGTGGGTCTATTTTCCCCAATAAATATTTCTCTTCCATTTGCCCATTTACATTTATAATTATTAAAAATAAATAATTAAAAAACAAAAATTTTTTAATTATTTTCATATTTTTAGCATATATAAAGCAGTTTTTACGATATTTTCAGAAGTAAATCCGAAATAGTTCATTAATTTAGAAGGTTTGCCACTCTCTCCAAATCTATCATTCATAGCTATAGCACTGATAGGTACTGGATAATATTCAGAGCACACCTCTGATACTGCAGAGAATAATCCACCAAATTTTTGATGTTCCTCAGCAGTAACTATTAATTTGCATTGTTTTGCAATATAACTTATTGTCTCTATATCTATGGGTTTTATAGTATGAACATTTACCACTGCAGCATCAATTTTATAATTTTTATATAAAATACTAGCTGCTTTCAAACTTTCCCACACTAAAGATCCTGTAGAGATAATTGCAATATCACTTCCATTTCTCAGTACTTGAGCTCTACCGATTTGAGGAATTAAATTTTCCATTGTAAAATTAGGCATAGGTTCTCTACCAAATCTAATGTATACTGGACCATTTACTTGTTCTATAGCAGCTAAAAGCAAATTTTTTGCTTGATTAGCATCGCAGGGAGACAATACAGTCATATTAGGTATCGATCTCATCACAGCTATATCTTCTAAGGCTTGATGAGTAGCTCCATCTGGTCCCACACTTATGCCAGCATGTGCACCACCGATTATCACTTTTGCATTATTATAACAAATTGATGTTCTCACTTGATCTGCACATCTAAAAGCAGCAAAAACACCATAGGTACTAAACACAGGAATTAATCCCGAGAGAGCCATTCCTGCAGCAGTAGCTGCTATATTTTGCTCTGCAATACCAAAACTATAAAACCTATCAGGATATTTTGATTTAAACAAATCTAAGCCAACTGATGCAGTGATATCTGCTCCTAAAACGACTAAATTTGGATATTTTTCCCCAGCTTCTAATACTCCTTCGCCGAAACCAATTTTGCCAGCTTTCTTTTCCATCTTTTTTACTAATTTAAAATAATTTTACGTAAATTTTATAAAATCTTTTTCTACATCAAGGTAGATTTGATCAATATTTTTCTGAATGTCGATAGTATAATAAATAGAACTAATCACTTTGCAAAAATATTCAGGATTATCCATTGTTCTGCCTATTCTTTCCTTTAAATATTTTGGTAAAACTTGATAACCACCAATATAATAATTCCATACTTCTGATTCTACATTAGAGAAATATTTATCTTTATTAATATAAATTTTTTTATTTATTTCATCATAGACAATTTTTTCTATTTTGTCTGAAGTAGATTCACCTTCATATTTAGAAATAATCTTATCTAGCATTTGACTTTCAACAAGGTGGAGATCAATAAGATTATGACCAAACTCGCTCATTTTGCTAAAAAATTTATAATCTTTAGTAAATGGTATTCTTGGGAAATCAATTGTAAGAAAATCAATATATTTTTTACGATAAATATTGCTATAAAGAATTGCATAAATATAATAGAGAATTTCTTCTGGTGAGATGTTTTTTTTGTAGGTTTTGTTTAACATATCATAGAGTTTCTGGTCAATATTTGGTTTTTTAGTACTATATTCTGCTTTATTTTCAAATACACTCATGGTTTGGTAGAATGGTCTATTTCTTTTTTTATTCTGTTCTGAATCTGTATATAAGTAAAGTGGGAAAAGATATGCAATGCCTTTATTACTTAATGTTATTCTGCTTTCAATAATATTTTTACTAATAAAACAATGATTAAAAGATGTCTCAGCCACTTGCCTTGTTGTTATTAGTCCTAAATTATTGCCACTTAGCATGTGGCGCATTATTTCTGGTCTACCCCAATCAATTATCAATGGAGTATAATAAATTTCTCTTATATCAAAAGGCCTATAAAGTATTTTTTTATAATAAGTATCCCAATTTTCATCATTCTGTAATTTTCTTCTGGCTTCACTCAATTTCCAACCACGTGTATCATTCAATTTAAATACATTGCGAATCATTTCATCATTAAAAGATTTATTCCTAAATTTCATAATCCTATTACGTAAAGATTGTTTATCAAAATCTATCGCAAAATTATCTCTAGCTGTTAATACACCAGTTACATTAACAGGGAATATTTCATTTACTTTCATCCAATCTAAATAATAAGCAATTTCTTTTACATCTCTTGGAATGAAAAAATACCACGGTGTAGCTGGCTCTAATTCTACATAATCTTTTACATTGAAATCATTGTTTTTTAACCAATTATATTTTTCTTCCCTTAACCCCCAAAGATCTTTATGATAAACTTTGCAACCCTTTTTATTTTCTTGTTTCACAAAAATGCTAATGGCAACGCCTTGACGTATATCAAAAACATTTTCATCTTTACTACCATCTGGAGCTTTTTCTTTTTTTAAACTATTGCCATGTAAATCAATTATATAAATTTCATTAAAAGTATTCATTAGACTTTGACGCATACCTCTAAATGTGGGGTTATTTAGATAGCTGTGATTAGTAATCATGCCAACAATACCTTTGCCAGCTTTGTGAATCTTCCATTGAGCAAAACGTAAAAACTTGACATAATCGTCCTGCAACCATAACTTTCTTTCACCAAGTGGCATATCATCAACTTTATAATAACTCTGTGCTCCATCTTTATCAGTTTTCAATAATTCATCAGTCCATTCAGTCATATTAGCTGATATACCAGAGTATGGCGGATTTCCAAGTATTACCAATATTGGATCTTGCTTTACTTTAGCAGCACTATGACTTTCTTCGCTCAGAGAACTCAAGCCAGGAATAGATATTTGAGCTAAATCTTCCATTTCGAGGGTGTTTGTGAGGTATAATTTGAAACGCTCATCATCAGCCAATTTATAACCAAGTTCTTCTAAAAGGAAACTCATTTTGATATGGCCGATAGCATAGGGTGCCATCATAAGTTCAAAAGCAAAATAATTCTCAAGAATATGTGTTTTTATAAAATTATTTTTACCTCCGCTACCATATTTATCAGTATATTCTTTAACTGCTAATTTAACAGCTTCTGCTGGGAAGGTTAGAGTGCCAGCTGCAGGATCTAATAAAGTTACTTCTCTGCTAGCAAGTCCGTCATTAATAGAAAAATGAGATTTTAGAATATCATTGATAGACCTAACAATATAACTGACAACAGCCTCTGGAGTATAATACACTCCACGTTTTTCTCTAATTTTGGGATCATATTCTGTCAAAAAAGTTTCATAAAAATGAACAATAGGATCTTCTCCTTTTCCCTGAAAATAAAAATCTTGTAAGATTTTATTAACATCAGTTACATTCAAAACTTCAGAAATATCATCTACAATAGTCTGCAATTGAATTGGAGGGTCTTCTAGTGAAATGTATCGAAAAATATCTCGCAATATTCCTATTGTATTTGGTATATATTTGAATGCTAGCTCTCTATTGAATTCACCATTTGCTCGAGTACGTGCCGCGAAAAGACCATACGTCAGAGTTTGCGAATATAGATCGGCAAAAGTATTTGTAGTCAATGTTCCTATTAAAAAGTTTTTGAAAGCTTCATAAAAACCTAGAAGTGATTGCTGACCTTTTTTCTCCTCTTGTGCTATTTCAATTGTTATAACTTCGTCTCTTAAAAAGCGAGTACGTTTAGCCAATTCTCTTGCTAATTCTTTTGCATTACTCACTTTTGGTAATGAAAAAGAGAAAAATGTATCAAGCAAATTATAAAATTCATCAATATTTTCTTCAGGAGGAGCTACTTTAATTTTTTGTGCAATAACTGGTCTAGCAATAGTAACAGTTTTTAATTTTTCACCATTTCTATATAAACGAAACTCGTAAAAATTAGTTAAAATCACATTAGGAAAAGTTGTGATATACCTTATCAATTGCTCTGAATCTTCAATTCTGTCTAAATTAGTAATGCTAGGATCCTTGGCTTCTATATAACCTGTTATATGATTTTTGCCATCCCATATACGAAAATCTGGATTACCAGCTTCTGTTTGTTTTGGCAAAATTGTTATATCTACTTTTTTCAAATTATTTTGCTCCGCCCAGGATTTAATTAGACTTTTTAAATGCTCATAATAGCTCTCTTCTCTAGCATCACCTCTATTAATCGTTTTTTGTATATTATCTAAATATTCTTTTATTATCTGTTGATTATTAAAAATGGAATTCATTATTTTTTTCAAAATTTACACAAAAATAAAACAAAATTCTTAAAGAACCATTTCATTTAAATTGATAAAATATTATTTATTTTGTGATTTGTTTAATTGTAAAAACCAAATGTTAATATTAAAAAGAATAGGATACGTGATACTATTAGTATGGGGAGTATTGACATTTTTATTTATTCTTTTTAATATGTTACCATCTGACCCAGTCAGGTTAATAATGGGTCAAAGAAGTGATGTAGCTACCGAGGAAGCTATTCGCAAAAAATTAGGGTTAGATAAACCATTGTACATTCAGTATTTTAAATATTTAAACGATATCAGTCCATTAGGATTATTTTCTGATAACGAAGAGAATGTATTTTTTTATGATGAAAATTATTTATCAAAAACCTTGTCAATAGTAAAATTCCAAAATGTGAAATTTGGCATTAAACCAATAGTATTACACGAGTCATATATTACAGGCCAGCCAGTATGGGTATTGATAAAGGAGGCCTTTCCACTAACTTTGATTTTAGCTGTAGTAACAATGATAATCGCATTATTTCTTTCAATACTATTAGGTAGCATTTCAGCCATCAAAGCTAATACTTGGATAGACAGACTAATTATAGTTTTTAGTTCTATTGGGATGTCATTACCATCGTTTTTTGCAGCTTTATTAATAGCTTTGATATTTGGATATTTACTTAATGACTTTACTGGATTATCTATGCATGGCAATTTAGTAGAGGTAGATGAACTATCATACAGCACATATATAGATTGGAAAAATTTGATTTTGCCAGCATTTACTTTGTCTATAAGGCCATTAGCAGTATTTGTTCCATTAATTAGAAATTCTATGCTAGATGTGTTAAGTACAGACTACATCAAGACAGCTAGGGCAAAAGGATTATCAAATAATAGGATTATTTCTCATCATGTTTTTCCCGCAGCTATGAATCCATTGATAACCTCTGCTAGTGGATGGTTTGCATCATTACTAGCTGGTTCTGTTTTTGTAGAATATGTTTTTAACTGGCGAGGGATGGGAAGTTTAATAGTAGAAAGTTTACAAAATTATGATTTACCTGTATTAAAGGCAGGTATATTCATAATAGCTTTATTATTTATAGTAGTTACACTAATAGTGGATTTAATATATTTATTAATAGACCCACGAGTGCGAGATAAGGGGTTAGGATAATAACTTTAAATGAAATTAAACCTTAAATGTAGCTATTACTTCTGCGAAAATACTACCATCATTAATAGTGTAAAAATTTATCTGAATCGGATTTTTAGTTTTATGATAAACATCTATAAGACCCAATTTTTTATTTTTTTCTTTAGCTTCACTATGGTCTATTTTATTTTTTGGTTGGCTTAATCTATTAGCATCATAAACAGCATTCCTAAGTGAATCTACCTGAATAGGTGTAATAGTATTAGCAGTAATTATTTGCAATGTATCCATCTTTCGTATAGCAATAAAAACCTGAGGTAAAATCTTATTTGAAGTATATTTTACAACATTATCAAGCATTTCATTAGCTGCTATCAATATTGAAGAACGCAATTCGCGTTCATTTTTATTTAAGTTTGCTTCTAATTCATCTAATAATCTACCAATTTTGTTTTCAGTTAACATACCTTTAAATGAAACTAAAACATCTGAAGTAGCATAATATTGGTCTAAATACTTATTAATATCAAAATGTAGTGCTTTCATATTATTTTTTTTATTATTTGCAAAGATAATTAATATTTTTGATATTCTATAAAATATATTATGTTTTTTTTGAATAAATTTAATAATTCTAAAAATTTATACTTTCTAATCATTATTTCTATTTTTTATTAAATATACTTTATCATTTTTTCTTACTCTACTAGGAACTTTAAAAGAAACGATATTTTTATTAGAAAATTGTATTACATTTCCATTATTATCACGAAGCTCATTTATTTTTAATTCCAAAACTCCAGTGTTAGGCCCTATTATGTATATTCTATCATTTACATTTAGTTGTCCAGCATCTAAATAAACCTCGGCAACATTAATTTTAGCAAAATAATTTGAAACAAATCCTATATATTCCTTCAACTCACTAGCAGAACTTCCTTCCCTATTAGTCCATTCTCCTATAGTTCTACCGAGATAGTATCCATCCCAAAAACCTCTATTATACACACGCTTGAGCTCTTCCATCCAGGATGCTACTTTAGTTTGAGAGAAAGTATTATCATAGACACTCTGAATTGCTTCATGATAGATACGAGTTGTCAAAGCTACATATTCTGGTTGGCGACCACGACCTTCTATTTTAAAAACGGATATTCCACTATCTATCAATTTATCTATGAAAGGCAAAGTACATAAATCTTTTGGTGACATTATATGCTCTCTATCTATTAATATTTCTTCATTAGTTTCAGCATTAAAAAGTTTATATTTTCTGCGACAAATTTGATGACATTCTCCACGATTAGCTGATTTACCTTCTAAATCTAAACTCATATAGCATTTACCAGATACAGCCATACATAAGGCTCCATGTACGAAAGTTTCTATACGTATTAATTTACCATTAGGTCCTAAAATATTTTCTGATTTTATTTTTTCAGATAAAATTTTAATTTTATCGAGAGTTAATTCTCTAGCAAGTACAACAGTTGTAGCCCATTGAGAAAAAAATTTTATAGCTTCAATGTTTGTTATATTAGCTTGAGTAGAGATATGTACCGGTAAACCTCTCTCTGCAGCTTTTAATATTACCGATATATCGCTAGCTATCACGGCATCTACACCATTTTGCTGTAATTTATCTAATATATTATTTATTTTTTCTAACTCATCATCATACACTATAGTATTTAGCGTAATATAAATTTTTATATTATTTTCATGACAAATACGTACTAATCGAGGCAAGTCATCAAGAGAGAAATTTAATGCTGATGAGCTTCTCATATTGAGATCACCTACTCCTAGATATACACTATCGGCACCATTATCTATTGCGG
>JASEGF010000069.1 GCA_030017935.1 Bacteroidales bacterium
GACACAGAGGAGCAGCACTCAGAGTTTTTACCTCTTGATAATCAACCGCATCAGCCTCTTTCTCTAACAATAAATTGTATAGATTATCTAAAAATGCGAGATTCTCTTGCTTGCCCATAGAGATATACTCGTCTACGTCTTCGATTATTTGCTTCATAATTCTAATATTTTTTTACAAATATATAAAAATATTTAGTTATTTATCCAATATGAATTTATAAATTTATTTTAATTCTCTCACCCCACCACCTTATCCATTACCACCCAATATCCACTTATTATTACTACAATCAGCTGATATATTATCCTCCTCCATGTTAATTCATCTTTTATTATTATCTTTTGCAAACTCATTGACAAAAGCCATACATATATTAACATCGTATTTTCAAAATTTTTTAGTGGTAAAAGTGTGGCCAAGAGCATTATTATTATGATTTCTAATATTATTATCCACGTTTGTCTTCTTATGCTTACCAATTGTTTTTGCATCCACGGATATACGGCAATGCAACTGATAAGTGCAAACACAATTATTCCTATTATTTTGTAAGAAACTTGAGAAAAATGCCATTCTAATAGAGATAATTTTATATTATTAAAAAAGTATTGATTTAAAAAGTTATAATCTATCGTATATATTAATATGCTCATTGTTATGAAACCTAATATGGGCGATATAATTTTTTTTATGTTTATTATATCTTTAAATGAAATTGTTATATATAATGATATGAATAATAATATAAATATAGGATTTATTAATATAAATATCGAAATTAATATTCCATAAATATATAATTCGTATATATTAAAATAATTTTTTTTAAGTAGAAATGTTTGAAATGCAAACCATATTAATGATATAAGACTTTGCTCAATGTAATTATTTGATTTTATCAAAATTAATAGTAAAGTGAATGTTGGCAATAGAGATATTATATATTTTATAGTATAATTTGTTTTTTTATTATATGAAATAATGAAGATTAAAATTGTTGTAATAATGAAAGGAATAATAGGAAAAGTATTGATTGGAGATATATATTTGAAATTATATGTTATTTTAGGTTGGTTAATAAGTAGATAAATTATTATGATAGAAATAGCAATATTCAGGATTTGAATTATTTTATCAAATAGTTTAATACTTTTGTATTTATTTCGCATGATTTATAAGTAGCAATAATATTATTTTTTAATAAATTTAAAAATTATTTTTAAAATTTAATAAGTCATCACCAATATCTTTTCGATAATATATTCCATCAAAGTGTATTTTTTTTATGTCATTATAGGCCATTAATTGTGCTGCTTGTAGTGAATCTCCATAGCCTACTATGTATAGAACTCTTCCTCCTGATGTTACGATATTGCCTTGACTATCTAGTTGTGTACCTCCGTGAAATATGAAAGAGTCTATTTTTTCATTTTTTATTTGAATAATTTTATTTTTTTCATAATTATTTGGATATCCTTTAGATGCCAAAGTGATGCAGCAATGATATAATTGATTAGTTTCTATTTTATATTTATTTAGATTCTCATTTTTTATGGATAAGCATAATTCGGTGAATGATGTTTTAAATCTAGGGATTACAACTTGAGTTTCTGGATCACCTAATCTCACATTATATTCTAGCAGATATGGTTCATTATTTTTTATTATTAAGCCAAAGAATATAAATCCATTAAATGGTATTTTCATTTCTTGCAACCCAAATAGTGTGGGATGTATTATTTTGTTAATAATTTTATCTTTCAAGGTTTCATTTAATAAATTTGTAGGTGATACAGACCCCATACCACCTGTATTTGGACCAGTATCTCCTTCGCCTATTTTTTTATAATCTTTAGCTTCTGGTAGCAATACATAATCTTTGCCATTAGTAGCTATGAAAACACTCATTTCTATACCTTTAATAAATTCTTCTATTACAATTTCTTTGCCTGCTTCTCCTAATGCATTCTGATAAAAAAATTGTGATATTGTTTCTCTAGCTTCATTAATATCATTTGTTATTATTACACCTTTGCCAGCAGCGAGGCCAGAAGCTTTTATTACATATGGTGTGGTTAAACTGTTTAGAAAAATATTAGCTTCTTCAAATTGTGTGTGATTAAAATTTGCAAAATTTGCTGTAGGTATTTGATATTTTTGCATAAATTTTTTTGCAAAAGTTTTGCTAGATTCTAATTTAGCTGCTTGCTGTGTTGGTCCGATAAATATTTTTTTATTTAGTGCAGCATCATTATTAAAGTAATCTGCTATTCCATTAGCTAGTGGCTGTTCGGGACCACAAATTATCAAATCTATATTATTCTCTAAAACTATTTTTTTTATTTGTTCAAAATTATTTAAATCACTTTTGATGGCATATTTAGCAGTACCTCCGTTTCCTGGTGTTATGAGTACATTATTTTCACCTAATTCTTGTTGAATTTTATAAAAAATTGCATGTTCACGACCTCCTGAGCCTAATATTAAAGCTTTCATATTAAAATTTTACTTATTATTTTCATCTTTGTAAACAAAATATTTACGTAATTCGAAATTTGTCCCTAGATAGAGCCTTCTCACTTCTTCATCATTTGCTAAATCCTCAGCAGAACCACTTTTCATTATAGTACCATCGATTAGTAAATAAGCTCTATCAGTTATCGATAATGTCTCGTGAACATTATGATCTGTTATTAATATTCCAATATTTTTGGTTTTTAGTTTATAAATTATCGATTGTATATCTTCTACAGCTATGGGATCGATGCCAGCAAAGGGTTCGTCTAATAGCATAAATTTAGGATCTATAGCTAGTGAACGAGCTATCTCTGTTCTACGTCTTTCTCCACCACTGAGTTGTATCCCTTTACTTTTTCTAATGTGTTGTAACCCGAATTCATCTAATAATTGTTCGAGTTTTTCATTTTGCTCTTTTTGTGTTAATTTAGTGAATTCTAATGCTACTCGGATGTTATTCTCTACTGATAAATTTCTAAAAATACTCGGCTCTTGTGCTAAATATCCAATACCTAATTTTGCTCTTTGATACATCGGATAAGTGGTCATATCTAAATCATCCAAATATACTTTACCTTCGTTTGGTTTTATGATACCTACTATCATATAAAATGAAGTGGTTTTCCCTGCTCCATTAGGTCCTAGTAAGCCTACTATTTCTCCTTGATTTACATTAAAAGATACTCCTTTTACTACTGTCCTTTTGCCATATATTTTTACTAAATTATCAGCTTTTAATTCCATTGATATTTTTCTAATTTTTCTGATTTCAAAATTAATAATAATTATGCTAATCAAAATTAAAAAGCTTTTTACATCTATTATGTCTTTATTTAAAATTAATTGAAATAGGAGTTTAGTTACTAAAGTTTTAAAAGAAAAACAACTATTTTTTTAAATTCTCATTAATAATTTTACTTAATTTTATAAAAATTTTACTAATGCAGACTAATAATTTAATTTTCCCGACTGATAAATTAAAAATTATTGAAAAAAATGGAGTCATTTATGTCTATGATATTATCAGAATGCGTTTCGTAAAGTGTACTCCAGAGGAATACGTTAGGCAGGCTTTAATAAATTATTTAGTAAATGATTTGCATTATCCTAAGGAATTAATGTCAATAGAAAACGAAATATTTATTAATAAACAATCAAGAAGGTTTGATCTTGTTATTTTTAGCCGTAATATTTCTCCATTGCTCTTAGTCGAGGTTAAAGCTCCTAATATACCAATAAATGAAAATGTTCTTTATCAGCTAGCTCAGTATAATTATTCAGTAAAGTCTCAGTATTGGCTATTGACTAATGGTTTGGCTTTGTATTTTATGAAGTATGATAATCAGATTAATAAGATTATTATTAAAAATGAATTACCTAAATGGGAAGATTTAAAATAGATTAATAAATATTTTTTATTTGGTTCTATATCGTTTTGAGTGTGTAAAGATTAGTTTTTTCAATAATTAGCTTATAAAAACTTTAATCCATCACTCATTATTCCTATACTTCTAAATGCCTCAATATTAATTTATAATTTATGCTCATTTGTGTGCATTTGTGGACAATAAATATCTAACCCACAATATCTATAAGTTCATCTACAGATTTACACAAATTAACACTGATGATTTAGTTTTTTGAGTGCATTTGTGAATTAAATTACAACTAATATCTTGTAAAACTAATCAACTCCTCAACTAATCAATATATATCTTTAATTTGTGCTCATTTGTGTGTATTTGTGGATTAATAACCACAATTAAACAATTAAATATTAACTTAAATAATTAACCTACAATAAATGTAATAGAACCTTTTATTTGATATTTTTTATTTGATTTTAATCAATGTTTATTAGTTAATCTTTCTTTTTTGTTATTTTTTCTTTATTTATTTTTGTAAAAAAAATTACTGTTAGTTTCTTATTTTTTAATAACAAATAGATGAAAGCTCCATCTTTAAAAGACTATTACAATAGCATTATCAAAAGGGCAAAAAGTCAAAAAAATTTTTTGTCATTATTAAGTGGTAATGTGATATCACAAATAATACCTTTTCTCATAGCTCCTATTATTACTAGAATTTTTACTCCGATAGATTTCGCTGTTCAGGCTAATTTTATTGCATTGATTATGCTCATTAGTTCTGTAGCTGCACTTAGGTACGAGGTAGCAATAGTTTTACCTCGCAATCATAGAAAAGCTCGTGCTATAGCTTCACTTTCTTTTATTTTAATTATTATTTTTTCCTTATTATCTAATGTTTTATTTTTCTTAAAAGATTTTATTACTCGAGTTTACAATGATCAAGTATTACCTCAATATATTTGGTTAGTTAGTATTGCAGTACTTGTGGTAGCCTCTTATAATACATTTCATAATATTTGTTTGCGTTATGGATTATTCAAAAATTTATCTTATAGTAAAATAGCACAATCTACCTTGGGTCAGCTTTTAATTGCTGCGTGGGGCTACTGGCAGTGGGGTGGAAACGGACTAATTTATGGTTGGTTTTTAGGACAATTACTATCTATGGTTTATCTCTATATTATTATTAAACAAAAGACTGATTTTAAACTGTTATGGAATTTTAAACTCATTAGAAAAGTAGCTCGTGAATATAAAAAATTCCCTTTAGTGAATAGTGTGCATACAGTAGCTGATACTTTTTCTCAACAATTTTTTCTCTTTTGGCTTATTACTTATTTTTTTGGTGCAGAAACCTTAGGTCTTTTTTCTATTGTTATTAAATATCTGAGAATACCTATACAGCTTATTGGCAATGCTTTATCTCAAGTATTTTATAAAGATGCTGCTCAGACTTATCAAGATAAAAATAGTCTACAAAAATTATTTTTAAAAAATTTAAAAACAACATTTTTATTTGCTTTACCATTTCTTTTAATTATTGGTTTAGGTGGTAGAGTGCTTTTTACATTTTATTTGGGTGATCAATGGTCTCAGGCTGGAGTATATGCTCAATATTATATTTTGTCAATGTTTTTCTATTTTCTTATTTTGCCAGTTAATTCATTGCCTTTAGTAGTAGATAAACAAGAATTAGATTTCGTATTTGCTATTATAAATTATGTGTTGAGCTTAGGCACTATTATTATAATGGCTGTGTTAGGCTATTCTTTTATTAAAATATTGATAGCTTATACTATTGTACAATCTGTTGTTTACATTTTTACTGGCATATGGTATTTTTATCTAGCTTATAAAGCTGACAAATCAAATATGAAAATCAATAATTAGCTTATCATTACTATGTCTATTGATTTACAATAATAATTTTAATTTTGCGTTTAAATATTTATGAAAAAAATTAGCATTACTTTTTTACTTTCTATTATACTTATCACTAGTTATGCTCAGAATGAGAGTATGATGAATCTTGTTACTTTTGATATGAAACCTATACATTTTGGTTTTATACTGGGGCTTAACAGTATGTCATTTAGTACTAAAGTGAAACCCAATGATACTCTTTTAACTGCTGTGCCTAGACCACAAAGTGGCTTTGAAATTGGCATTACCGCCGATCTTCGTTTAGCTTCTCATCTTAATCTCAGATTTATTCCTGGTCTTTCTTTTGGCACTAGAAAAATTGACTTCACTCTCAGACAACCTGATGGTTCTATCGAGACTGTTACTAAAACTGCTGAATCTACTTTATTAGATTTTCCTCTATATTTAAAATATAAAACTGATAGATTGACAAATTTTAGAGCATATGCTTTAGTTGGAGCTCAATATAGCATAGATCTAGCTTCTCAATCTAAAAAAAAGGATGATAATCTAGAACTTTTAAAAATTAATCCACATAACTATCAATTTATCATTGGTGGTGGTACAGATTTTTATTTGAAATATTTTAAATTTGGTATAGAGCTTAGAATGGCCTATGGCTTAAATGACATTACAACACGTAGAGGAACTGTTTTTGACAAAAATTTACAATACATAAAATCAAAAATTTTTTGGATTGTTTTTACTTTTGAATAATTTTTTATTAAAAAATTCTTTTCTAATTTTGTTAAATAATTAAAATTAATCCTAAATGAGAAAAATATTAAATCTAATTTTATTGATGGTTTTAGCTAATATGATTTTTGCTCAGGAGTATTTAACTCCACTTAATTATAATCCGTATTTAATGAATTATAAAATATCTAATGACAAAACTTACAATAAATCTATTAATCAAATAAAATTACCTGTTGTAATTGATTTAGCTAATAATTATGGTTTCCCACCAAATAGATTTTTTACAGATAGCACAGCATTTTGCAATAATGAATATTCGTATTATCCATTTACTAATGGCATCATCACATTGGATGCATTAGACAAATCAGGGAAAATCTATGAGCATGCGCAGTTTACTCCTTTTCCGGCTGACACTCTTACTTCATGTTATATTAGATTAGATAGTTTCTTTGTGGGCGTTGCACATCCATTACACATTAGTGATTCTATTTATTTTAGTTTTGCTTTTCAGCCTCAGGGCCTTGGTGATGCTCCTGAAACTAAAGATTCTTTAATTTTGGAATTCTATGATAGCATAAATCAAATTTGGCATCAAATGTGGGCATTTGAAGGTATGACCTTACAATCTTTTATTGACTCTTTCGGTAAACCATGGAAAGTAGTGATGATACCTATATTAGATGATTATTTTTTAAATTCACATTTTAGATTTAGATTTCGTAATTATGCTAGCATAGCAGATAATCAAATTCCTAATTGGAATGGTAATGGTGATATATGGAATATTGATTATATAATTATTAATAAAAATAGACACCGAGACGACACATTGCCAGTAGATTTGACTTTCAGAGGGCAGAAATATTCTTTATTAAAAAATTATGTGTCTATGCCTTGGAAACAATTTTTAGCTGATGCTAATGCAGAAATGGCTACAGGTTTTTCTGTTCCTTATTCTAATTATTCTAACCAGACTTGTAATGTTACAGAATATATTAATATTGTTGATAAAGCGGGCGTAGGAACACCATATAATCCATCTTTGAGTGCACTGAATGTTTCCCCTTTTTCTGATACAATCTTTGCTAGAAATTCTTTACCTTATATATTTAATACAGATTCAGATAGTACTGCTGAGTTTATAGTTACTTTTGCTATTAATACTGCCACTATTCCTGATACTATTACTCAAAATGATACTATTAAATTTAATCAAAATTTTTATAATTATTTCGCTTATGATTGCGGAATACCTACTGCAGGATATGGTTTATCTGGTTATAATGCTAAGCTGGCTTATAAATTTAAATTAAATTCTCCAGATACTCTTAGAACAATTCAAATTTTTTTTAATCCTTTATCATCAATGGTTGATTATGATTATTTTAGCTTGTGTGTATGGAATGATCTTAATGGTACACCAGGTAATATCATTTATCAAGAAGATAAGCTTTTACCTCAAAATATTGATGAACTTGGGAAATTTTATAATTATATTTTAACCCAACCTGTAGCTTTACCTTCGGGAATATTTTATATAGGATTTGAACAATATCAAAATAATAATATTAATATTGGCTTTGATATGAATAATGATGCTCATCAGTTTGTTTTTTATAATGTAGATGGCACATGGAGAAATTCTCAATTTAGTGGTGCTTTGATGATGAGACCTATTATTGGAGATAATCCTTATCCTTATATTTCATCTACATGTAATTATGAAAGTCTCCCTGAGATTAGTGTTTATCCTAATCCTGTTTCTGTAAATTCTTATGTTAATATTTTAGCTCCAAATCTGGAGCAATGGCAATTATTTGATATTAGTGGCCAATTAATATCTTCTGGGAATTCTAATCATTTTTCTATTGCAAACTCAGGTATATACATTCTTAGAATTAATGAAACTTATAATTATAAAATTGTAGTATTTTAATTTCTTTTTATGTATAAAAAAAATAAAATAACTATTAAAGAATTACCTAATATTGAAAGACCAAGAGAAAAATTAATTAAATATGGTCCAGATAAACTATCTGACCAAGAATTATTAGCTATTCTTTTACGTTCAGGTACTAAAGACGAAAATGTTTTAGATTTAGCAGGCAATATTTTAAAAAAATTTTCTAAAGATAAATTACCTTATTTAAATTATAATGATTTAAAAGTTTATCCTGGATTAGGACCAGCTAAAGCTTGCGAAATAATTGCTTGTTTCGAATTAGGAAAAAGATTTTTAAAAGATAAGCAAACTAGACTCTATATGAAGCCTTCTCAAGTATGGGAAGCTTTGAAAGATATTAGAGAAAGTAAAAAAGAACATTTTGTTATTTTTTATTTAGATACTAAAAATCAAGAAATCACTCAAGAAATTATTTCTATAGGTACTCTAAATGCTAGTTTAGTTCATCCAAGAGAAGTTTTCGAACCTGCTGTCAAAAACCTTGCTTCTCAGATTATTGTAGCTCATAATCATCCATCTGGGGATAATACTCCTTCACAAGAAGACATAAATATTACTCAAAAATTGGTTGAATCTGGTAAAATTCTTGGTATTGAGGTTTTAGACCATGTTATTGTTTCTAAAAATGACTTTTTTAGTTTTAGAGATAATAAATTAATATAAAAAAAGATTAAAAAAAAATTTGGTAGGATAAAAAAAAGTTAATACTTTTGCACTCTCAAAAAAAGGGGAAAGGGTAGATAGAGATGATGGAGGCTATAGTGGTAGCCATATGGAAGGGAGAGAGGGGTGCAATCAAAAGAGATGGGTAAAAGAGCAAGTAGAGCAAAAAAATAGGATTGGGAAAAAATTTTTTTTAAAATAAGTGAAAAAAAATTTGGTGGGATAAAAAAAAATATATAATTTTGCCAAACCAATTTTAAAAAAATAAAACTATGAGTCAAATTGAAGAAAAAGTAAAAGCTATCATCGTAGACAAATTAGGAA
>JASEGF010000006.1 GCA_030017935.1 Bacteroidales bacterium
GAATATTTTAAAGTAAGTAAAATATCATATACTGTTTTAAACATTTGAAAAATGTTTGTTAATCTACCTTCCAACCTTTTACATTTAACCTTTATACATTAACTTCCCCATAAGATTTTTAACTTGTTGAAAAATTAATATATATCATAGTTTTTAAATTTTTGCTTTATTTAAATTAATTTTTACTCTAAAAATTAATTATCATTTTTATTTTTTCTATTAAATTTGCGATAAAATTTAATAAAATGAAAATTGATAAAAAGCAATTTATTCCTTATGCTGTGGCTTTAGTTGTTATTTTAGCAGTATTATTAATTTTTCTAAATCCCATGCTTTCTGGTAAAATAATAGCTCAACCAGATATAATGCAGCATGCCGGCATGTCAAAAGAATCGCAAGATTATTACAAGCAAACAGGTGAGCAAGCTTTTTGGACAACACGTTTGTTTAGTGGTATGCCTACTTATTTGATTTCTATGCGATATAATGATATTTTAGTTTCTAAATTGGATAAGGTCTTTACGCTTTTTTTACATCCTCATATGGGATATATTTTTCTTTTATTTGCTGGTTTTTTATTTTTGATGAAAGTAATGAAATTAGACACATGGGTTGCTATTATTGCAGCTTTAGCATTTACTTTATCGAGTTATTTTATCATAATTTTACAAGTAGGACATACATCTAAGCTCCATGCTATAGGATATATGGCTCCTTATTTGGCGTCTGTTATTTTGATTTATCAAAAGAAGTATAAGTGGGGGGCTTTATTAGCTGCTCTATTTTTAGCTTTGAATATTAGAAGTAATCACTTACAAGTAACTTATTATCTAGCAATAATTACTCTTTTTGTTGCTATTTATTTCACAATAGTGTATATTAAGGAAAAAGATTGGAAACATATCGGTTATGCTACTTCTATTATGGTAGCTACTGCTGTATTAGGTGCCTTACTCAATTTTAGCTTAATGTATGTAACTAATGAATATAGCAAAGAAACTACCCGTGGTAAATCTGAATTATCAACTGCTCAAGAAACTACTGGTCTTGATAAAGATTATATTACTCAATGGAGTTATGGAATAGATGAAACTATGACTTTCTTAATTCCTAATTTCAAAGGTGGTGTAAGCGATAGGATTGCTACTGTAGCACCAAATTCTTTATCAGCTGCTGATAGACAATGGAAGGACACAGTAGGTAGCTGGGAAGCCTATTGGGGCAATCAACCTTTTACTTCAGGGCCAGTTTATGCTGGTGCAGTAGTTATGCTTTTATTTTTCATTAGTTTAGCTTTTATATGGAAAAACAAAATTAGTATACCTTTAATATTAGTTACTATTCTAGCTATAATGCTAGCGTGGGGAAGAAATTTCATGCCCCTAACTAATTTTTTTATAGATTATGTCCCTTTATATAGTAAATTTCGTACACCATCGATGATACTTATAATTGCAGAATTAATAATTCCTATATTTTTCGCTTTTCAAGTATATGATATTTTCAAAAATCCAGATTTTTATAAGAAAAATATTAAAAAAATATTAATTATTGGTGGTATTGTTTGTGCTATGGTATTTTTTATTGCTATTAGTCCTTCTACTTTTTCTAATTTTCTTTCTCCCAGAGATCAGGAAGTTATAAGTCAATATCAAGCACAAGGATATCAAATGAATGATTTTGTAGCTTCTTTAGTAGCTGTGAGAGCCAAAATGCTTAGTAATGATGCATGGCGTTCATTGATTTTTATGTTAATTACTTTACTTGCAATAGTTTTATATATTAGAAAAACTATTCCTAAATCTGTTTTTTTGATATCTTTAGGGTTGCTAGTAGCTATAGATTTAATACCTGTTAATAAAAGATATTTAAATGAATCACATTTTATTTCTAAGAAAAAATATGAAAATCCTTATCCTTTAACTCCAGCGGATCAGTATATTTTAGCTGATAATAAAGATGGACAAGGTAAAGTATTAAATTTGACAGTAAATGTGTTTAATGATGCCTCTACCGCTTATTATCATCGTGATATTGGTGGTTATAATGCTGCTAAACTAAAACGTTATCAAGAGCTAATAGATTATCATTTATTGCCAGAAATTCAAAGATTCGCTGCTGTTTTTAATAATCAAGCTCTAACTCTTGGGAAAATAGATAGTGCTCTAGCTAATTTAGATGTTATTAATATGTTAAATACTAAATATATTATTTTACAAAAAGATCAAATGCCACTAGTTAATGCACATGCATGCGGGTATGCTTGGAACGTCAATGATGTAAAGTTAGTGCCTAATGCAGATGCAGAAATTACAGAACTAGCAACTATAGATCCACATAAAACTTTGGTAATTCAAAATAAATATTGGGACGAAAAATATAATGATGCTCTTTCATCTTTAGATACTAATTTTAAAATTGAAATTACTAATTTTTCTCCCAATGAAATTAATTATAAATACTCTTCATCTGCCCCACAGATAGTAGCTTTCAGCGAAGTATATTATCCCGAATGGGAGATGCAAATAGATGGTAACGAACAACCAATTATGAAAGCTAATTACGTAATCCGTGCTGCATATTTGCCTGCTGGTAATCATGAAATCAAGATGCATTTAGTTCCTAGGATTTATAATAAAGCTAAACCTATAACTCTAACTGCTAATATTTTATTTATTTTGCTACTGATAGGTGCTATAGTACAAGAATTTTTAAAATATAGAAAAACTAAGAAAATAGAATCATAAATTTATAATTGTCTTTGATATAAATTTATAAACTACTTAGTAGTCCCTTAAAAACACGGCAAGTATTTGTTTATAATAAGTTATATATAATTTATTAATAAAAATAATGGAAATTTTTTTAACTTTGTGGTATAAAACTTCCAAATTTTTGAGAGGCTAATTTTATCTTTTGTCAAAACTTTACTATGAATTCCTCTTTATTTTTTTAAAATAAAATATTCAAATTTACTTTTTAAGGGACGTCTGCATAGATTCCCACTCATTTTTACTTATATAGATATAAAATGCGGCACTTTCTATGTCAGCTTTGATAGGTGGATTTAATTTATTTATCTCTAATTCTATATTTTCTATTTGAGGATAAGCTCGCCACAACTCATCTATTATTTTATATGCTGCTCGCTCTATTAAGTTATATTTATTTTTCATCACATCTGCAATAATGAGATAAATATTTTGGTAATTAATAGTATCGTTGATGTCATCAGTTAGCATAGCAGTAGTGAGATCATGGGTTATATTAATATTTATAGAAAATAATTGTCCTATTATTTTTTCTTCTTCGAAGCAACCAATATAGGAGTGAAATCTAATATTTTTTAAACATATTTTAGTTGTCATTTTTCTTTAAATTTGCAAAAAATAATTAAAAAAGTGATAGACAAAAATACTCAAGAAAAAACAAACGACAATAAAAATTTTATTGAAGAAATCATTGATAAGCATTTATTAGAAGGTAGATTTAGCTCTGTGAAAACACGTTTCCCTCCAGAGCCTAATGGCTATTTGCATATAGGACATGCCAAAAGTATTTGCCTCAATTTTGGAATAGCTAAAAAATATAATGGCACATGCAATCTGCGATTCGATGATACTAATCCCACAAAAGAAGAGCAAGAATATATAGATTCTATTAAAGAAGACATACGTTGGTTAGGATTTCAATGGGATAAAGAATGCTACGCTTCTGATTATTTCGAACAACTCTATGAATGGGCTATAGTATTGATAAAAAAAGATAAAGCATATGTATGTGATTGCCCACAGGAAGTGATAAGCAGAAATAGGACTAAACCTACTGAACCCGGTATAGCTTGTGAGCATAGAGATAGAAGCATAGAAGAAAATTTGTTGTTATTTGAGAAAATGCGAAATGGTGAATTCCCTGCTGGTAGTAGGGTTTTGCGTGCCAAAATAGATTTAAATAGCCCTAATATGCACATGCGTGATCCGATAATGTATAGAATTTTGTATGAAGAGCATCCACGCACAGCTAATAAATGGTGCATATATCCTAATTATGATTGGGCGCATGGACAGAGTGATTCTATAGAGCATATAACTCACTCTATTTGTACACTAGAGTTTGAAGTGCATAGACCTCTATATGAATGGTTTATAAAAGAATTAGAAATTTGGGCACCGCAACAGATAGAATTTGCTCGCTTAAATTTATCTTATACTATTATGAGTAAACGTAAACTTTTGCAATTAGTAGAAGGTAAATATGTGAGTGGGTGGGATGATCCTAGAATGCCTACTATCTCTGGTTTGAGACGTAGAGGATTTACTCCAGAAAGTATAAAAATGTTTGCAGATATTATAGGTGTGGCCAAAAGAGATAATCTAATAGAATATGAATTACTAGAGCATTGTTTACGTGAAGATTTAAACAAGCGTGCCGAGCGTCGTATGGCTGTTTTAGATCCACTTAAGTTGATTATTACTAATTATCCTGATAACGAAGATGAATTATTAGATGCCATTAATAATCCAGAGGACCCTATATCTTCTACTAGACAGATACCTTTTTCTAAAGAAATTTATATTGAACGAACAGATTTCCAAGAAAATCCACAAAAAGATTATCATCGTTTCTATGTAGGTAATGAAGTAAGGCTGCGTTGGGCTTATTTCGTTAAATGTACTGGTTTTAAAAAAGATAATAATGGGAACATTATAGAAATATATGGTGAATATGATCCTGCCAGTAAAGGTGGTAATAGCCCAGATGGACGCAAAGTAAAAAGTACTATCCATTGGGTCTCTGCTAAACATGCTGTTCCCATAGAGGTTAGATTATATGATAAACTATTTACTGTTCCCGAACCAGATAATGCTGAAGAAGGTAAAACATTTTTAGATTATTTAAATCCACAAAGTCTCATCACTACTACTGCTTATGGGGAACCTTCTCTTGGTGAATTTATCGTTCCTGCTCATTATCAATTCGAAAGACTCGGTTACTTTGTTACCGATCCAGATAGCACTAGCGACCATTTAGTTTATAATCTAATAACTAAATTAAAAGATAGTTTTGCTAAAAAAAGACAATAATTTACTGAATTTAATTTTTTGTAAATGACCCTCTCTGTAATCATTGTTAATTATAATGTTAAGCACTTCATTGAGCAGTGTTTATTGTCTGTATATGATGCTCTCGATGATATTGATGGTGAGGTTATCGTTGTAGATAATAATAGTGTAGATGGCAGTGTAGCAATGATTAAAGAAAAATTCCCACAAACTATATTAATTGCTAATAATGAAAATCTTGGCTTTTCTAAAGCTAATAATCAAGCTTTAAAAATAGCTAAAGGTAAATATGTTTTATTGCTAAATCCAGATACTATTGTAGAGAAAGATACTTTTACAAAAACTATTGCTTTTATGGAAGAGCACCCAGATGCTGGTGCATTAGGTGTGAAATTAGTTAATGGCAAAGGACAATATTTACCAGAATCTAAACGAGGCATACCTACACCATGGGTTTCATTTTGTAAAATGAGTGGGTTGATAAAAATTTTTCCTCATTCCAAAATTTTTGCAAAGTATTACATGGGTCATCTCAATCCAGATGAAATAAATGAAGTGGAAATCTTAAGTGGTGCTTTTATGCTTATTAGAAAAGATGTCTTAGACCAAATAGGTTTTTTAGATGAATCTTTTTTCATGTATGGCGAAGATATTGATCTGAGTTATAGAATTTTACAAGCTGGTTATAAAAATTACTATTATCCGCAGACTAGAATTATTCATTATAAAGGCGAAAGTACTAAAAAAGGCAGTATAAACTATATTTATAATTTTTATAATGCTATGCTTATTTTTGCTCAAAAACATTTCTATTCCAAAGGTGCTAATTGGATGAAATTCCTTATTTCTACAGCTATTTATTTCAGAGCATCTTTAGCTTTTATACAAAAATTAATTAAAAAAATTTGGTTACCAATACTAGATTTGATTATTTTATATGGTGGACTTTATGGCATAACTACTTTTTGGGAAAATATTAGATTTCAATATGATGCCATAATATATCCGCGTCCTTATGTTTATTATGCTTTATTAATTTATTCTCTTGTTTGGGGGTTAGCAATCTTTCTTAATGGAGGTTATGACAAACCATTTCACAAAAAACATTTTTTCACCGGAATTATTAGTGGTAGTATACTCCTACTATTGATATACGGCCTTATGAGTGAACAATTTAGATTCAGTCGCACTATATTATTACTAGGAACTATCTGGGCACTTTTGTCTCTAATAGGAGTTAGATATTTACTAGAATGGCTCGGGTTGGGCTCTTGGGGATTATTAAAACAAAATAAAAAAATTGCAATTTGTGGTGATATTAATGATATTTATGCTGTTAAAAATATATTAGAACATAGCAATGTACCTATAGAACAACTTTTTTATATCAATCCCTATGAAGATTATAATTCTGCTCAATATTATGGTAGTCTAAATCAGTTGCCAGAAATCATACGTATTTATAAACTAAATGAAGTAATATTTTGTACAAATAGCGTGTCTATGTCTCAAATTATAGATTCTATGAGCTATTTGTCAGATTATCATGTTGATTTTAGAATTTCATCTCCTACTAATGAGTTTTTACTGAGTTCTAGATATATTATAAGCCCAGAAGATGTATTTTTGTATGAGCTCAATAGTATCGCAAAGCCTGTAAATAGAAGAAGAAAAAGGGTATTCGATTTTTTTGCTAGTTTAGCCTTACTTATATTATATCCACTATATTTTTTATTTATTAAAAAACCAAGCAAAGCACTGAAGAACATTATAAATGTTTTAATGAACAAAAAAACTTGGGTAGGATACTGCTCTAAGGAATATCCACACAATTTACCTAAAATACCAGAAGGTATTTTTAATTTATTAGATGGATTAGGATTTACAAGCTCTACAAATATCCATAACGAAATAGATTTTAACTATGCCAGAGATTACCATGTAATGACTGATTTATCAATTTTATTAAGAAATTTGGGCAATTTAGGCAAAGGATAAATGTTTGTTTGCTATTAAAATATATTCAAAGTGATAACAAAATATTCTAAATATTCTCTAGAAGCAGGTGTAGATGAAGCTGGCAGAGGTTGCTTAGCTGGCCCTGTATTTGCTGCTGCAGTTATTTTACCAGATAATTTCTCTCATCCGTTAATCAAAGATTCTAAAAAACTAACAGCTAAAGAACGCGAGGAAGCCCGCAAAATCATCGAAGCTAATGCTGTCAGTTATGCTGTAGCCTTTGTATCTAACGAAAAAATCGATGAGGTTAATATACTGCAAGCTACTATGATAGCTATGCATAGGACCTTAGCACATTTGAATATTCAACCAGAATTTGTTGTCATAGATGGTAACTATTTTATTAGATATAATGAATTACCATATCAAACTATAACAAAAGCTGATAATACTTATTATCATGTAGCAGCAGCATCTATTCTAGCAAAAACATACAGGGATGAATATATGACTATTCTTCACAATGATTATCCCATGTATCAATGGTCAAAAAACAAAGGTTATCCAACAAAAGTACACAGACAAGCAATTGTAGATTTTGGTATTAGCCCATATCACAGAAAATCATTTAAACTTTTATAATTGATAATATTAAAAATCTGCCAAGATCGTTAAAAAGATGTGAAAATCCGCGCCATTAACTCAGATCTTCACATCAGAAAATAGAGAGCAGGTTTTTAACCCTGACCTTTAGGTCAGATTCATTAAAATCATCAGGACTATATTAAAACAAAATTATACTCATATGAAATGTTGTTATTACAGAGAATGAACTAGTAATAGTTTAGTTATTAATATATCGCTTAAATAAAGTTATTAATTTAAATAAATGTTTAAATTAAATAATGATATTTGAATTTAAATAAATAACTATTAATACTTTTTCTATTATACATTATAAAGAAAATAATTAAAATTTAAAATTTTAGAAATTATTTCTATATAATATTCATAAATAAAGAAAATTAAAATGATAAACTTATTAAATAAATATCATTATTTAATTTAAACAAATAATAAATGATTTTGTAAATTCTTAATAACAGATAGATATAAATAATAAATTAGTTATTAATTAAACGCCTATTTCAATAATTTTATTTGCTATCTTTATGTTTCAATCTTATAAAATATTTATCCTTAATTTTGCACAAATAACAAAAAATGTCTGATTTATTAAATAATGTAAATTATTATAATTCCTTATCTGAAGAACATAAAGTAGAGTTTATTGATAAGCTATATCAAATGCTCACAGCTGATGGGTTAAATGCATTAGACTACCAAGGTCTAAAAGCTCAAAGTGTCTCTCCACAATGTCCCTATTGCAAAAGCACCCATATCAAGAAAAATGGTCACCAGCGAGACCATCAAATGTATAAATGCAAAAATTGCGGTAAGAACTTCCGTGAAACTACTGGCACCATCGTCTACTACCTTCATAAAAAAGAATTAATGCTTAACTACCTTCGTTGTATGCTTGAGGGTAAAACTATAAGAGCATGTGCTAGAGAGGTTGGTATTAGTGTACCAACCAGTTTTAATTGGAGGCATAGAATTCTCTCTGCTTTAAAATCTTTAGGTGAAGAAATAAAATTTTCAAGCATTATTGAAACTGATTTGCTTTTTCAAAAGCAAAATAAATAAAATTGATTCATTAACGGTAGGTTGTGTGAAAAACACTAAAGAGTTCAGAGATATTAATAAATATGATATTAAAAACTTTAGTTATCAAGTATGAAAAAGTGAAAACCAATATTTATCATCTAAAAATTGTAAAAAATGAAGAAGATAATTTAAAAAAAATATTGGATCAATATAAAAATATAACCCCTAAATATTTGCAATATTATTTAAAGTTTTATGTCCTTAAAAATAATTATTTGAGCGGCAATGTAAAAGCAGATATTGGTAGATTATTAAATATAACACCTTCAGCCTCTATACCACCTAAAACATTATGAAAAATCTAAAAATAATAAAAAAGAAAAATAAGAGATTTCTTTTTTTAACTTGTTTTTTTATTTTTTTAGTCATTGTCCTTTTATCTATCACTTCATCTCGATGGACTAAAAAAACAGATTATCGCAATATAGCACATCTTTTTTCATCTATTACTTTTGAGCAATGGGATAATGAGGGCGCAAAAAATTATTATTTTGCACCAGTGATCAGCTACAGTAATCCAGGTGATAAGTTTGTAGATATTTATCCTCGAGTATTTGATAGCCAAGGGAATAATTATTATTTATCTCATCCATCTGGTAGTTTTTTACTTTCATATTCTATATTAAAATTATTCCATTTACCTATTAATAATTTGAGTTTACAAAAAATACTTTTCATTTATTTTATCATTTCTATAATAGGTATGATGATATTACTAAGTTTACTTTTTCAAAAAAATATTTCTATTATTATTGGTACATTGATATATACTTTTCATCCATTAATATTATATAGTTTTACCTATTATCATTTTGCTGAAACTATAGGATTAGTATTTTTTATATGGGTTTTAGTTTTTCATTTATTGAATATTAAATTTCCTGATAATAAATTATATTTTATATTGCATAAAATATTGTTTTTCTGTTATTTATTAATAGATTGGATGGCATTGATTTATGCTATTTTTTATATATTTTATAATATTAAACAAAAGAATAAAAATGAAGCAATATTAGTGAGCAATTTGACAATTATTGCATATTTAATGATTGTAATACAATATAGTAGCATCGGTGGGGTGAAGCCTTTTATTAATTCTATATGGATGAGATATATAGATAGAATAGGTATTTTTTCTAATATTTTGAATACAGATGGCTTATGGGCAGCTATCAATGAATTTTTTAGATTATTTTTTCAATGTATCTGGAATGTTTTAGAGGGAACAGGCAGCCTATTTATATTGATAATTTTACCAATTATAAATAAAGCTAAAATATTCAAAAATAATACTACCTGGCAATTTATAATTAAATGGGTGTTTCTGCCAATATTAATATTTTCTATTATTGTTTTTTCTGCTGTACTTACTCATTATATTTATATGGCAAAATTTGTTTTATTTATTACTTTAGCTACGACATTTGTTTGCGAAAAATACTTATTTATTGATAATAAAAAATGGATACATCTAGGCTATATGATTATTTTTGTAATCACGATGCTATGGAGCTTGCATAAATATGCAGGCTTTTATAAATATGATACCTACCAAGCTAATTTAGATAAACAAGCAAATATTTTAAAGACTGGTGCTAAACCTACAGATATTTGTGTTTATATTATAGCAGATAATCAAAACATAAATGAACTTGTTTATGTATATTATACAGCTAAAAGGAATTTACTGTTTTTTCACAATATAAATGACTTTAACAATTGGTATGAAAACAATACAAATATTGATTGTTTTTATATTTTTAATAATACTAAAAATATAATTGTTAATAAATAAAAATTTTTTTATAAGTTTGCAAAAAAAATATGAGAAAAAATAATATTTTACATTTTTTATTATTGTGTTTAGTAATAGTATTAGTAGTAGCGTATCGTTTTTTTAATTTTATTCCCAATTTTACGCCAATAGCAGCTTTGGCATTATTTAGTGGTTATGTTTTCAAAAATAAAAGATGGGCGATAGCTTTTCCGATAATTACTTTGTTTATAAGCGATCTAATTATTGGATTATATGATCCGATAGTTATGGTATTTACTTATCTGAGTTTTGTAATTATAGCTCTATTAGGGGCTAAGATGATTAAAAAACTTAAAATCTCTAATGTATTTATCTCTTCTCTCACAGCATCAGTTACATTTTTTATACTTTCTAATTTTGGTGTATGGCTGGGTGGTTGGTACAGCTATAGTTGGCAAGGATTGATAAATTGCTATACTTTGGCAATTCCATTTTTCAGATATGAGGTTGTAGGCACTTTGTTATTCTCAGCTGTCATATTTACTATTTATAATTATATAATAAATCCAGTAGCAAATGCTCAAATGCAAAATAAACAAATTTAATTTTTAATTTACACTACATATGAAACTATCAGTTAATGAATTAGCAAAATTACTTGATGGAGAGATAGAGGGTGATGAAGCGTTAGAGGTTTATAATATTAATAGAATAGAAAATGCACAAAATGGTGAGATAGCTTTTATTTTTGATTCTAAATTCGAAAAATTTATTTATAATACTAAAGCTACTGCTTTGATAGTTTCTAAAGATGTAGTTTTGAGTGAGCCAGTGAAAACTACACTTATTCGAGTCGAAAATCCATATTTTTGTTTTCTAAAACTATTAAATGTTATAGACTCTGAAAAAAGAAAAAATAAAAAAAATGGAATCTCAGAATTAGCATATATTAGTAAAGAAGCCAAAATAGGCAAGGGAGTATCTATAGGACACTATAGTATTGTAAATGATAATGCTACAGTAGGTGTTGAGACTATTATAAGAGAGCAAGTGTATATAGGTGAAAATGTACAAATTGGAAAAAATTGTTTAATATATCCACAAGTAGTAATATTGGATGATTGTAGAGTTGGAGATAATTGTATTATACATTCTGGCACAGTTATAGGTTCTGATGGTTTTGGCTTTTTACCAATGAAAGATAATACTTTTCAAAAAATACCACAAATTGGTAATGTAGTAATAGAGAATAATGTAGAAATAGGAGCTAATGTAACAATAGATAGATCTACTGTGGGATCTACACTAATTAAGCAAGGTACTAAATTAGACAATTTAATTCATATAGCACATAACGTAGAATTAGGTGAAAACAATGCAATGGCTGCACAATGCGGTATAGCAGGATCTACAAAAATCGGTAATCATAATATGTTTGGCGGTCAAGTAGGTGTAGCTGGACATATAAATATAAAAAATAATAATCAAATAGCTGCGCAATCAGGTATAGCTAATAGTGTGGGTGATGGTGAACTATTAATGGGTTCACCTGCTATAGATGCTAAATTATTTAAAAGAAATTTTATTGCTTTTAAAGAATTAGCTGAGATTAGAAATAAAGTTTATAATTTAGAAAACCTCATAACAAAAAATTATAAAAATGATAAAACAAAAAACCCTAAAAAATGAAGTTACTATAGAGGGTAAAGGTGTACATATTGGTAAAAATGTACATTTATCACTTAAGCCTAATACAGAAAATAGTGGTATAATTTTTAAAAGGGTAGATATAGAAAATAATAATACAATAAAAGCATTAGCAGATTATGCTTTAGATACTTTACGTGGCACTACTCTCACTAATAATGGCGTCACTATCCGTACTGTAGAACATTTGTTAGCTGCTTTGGTGGCTCTAGATATAGATAATGTGTTGATAGAAATGGATAATGAAGAAGTACCTATACTAGAAGGTAATTCATATGGTTTTATTGATGCTATTAAAAAACAATCAGAGGTAATAGAGCAAAATGCAGAAAGAAAATATTATAATATAACATCGAGCTTATCATTTTATGATAAAGATAAAGATTCAGAATATTGGTTGATGCCCGACGATACTTATAAATTAACTGTAATGATAGACTATAATAAAGATGTTTTGCCTCCACAATATGCTGTATTGAATGATATGAAAGATTTCGAACGAGAAATTTCTCGTTCTAGAACTTTCGTTTTTTTATCTGAGATAGAAGAATTAATCCAAAATGGACTCATTAAAGGTGGAGACTTGAATAGTGGTGTAGTGATAGTAGATAAAGATCTACCTGAAGAAAAAATAAATTTTTTTAAAGAATATTTCAATATTCATAATATCAATATTATAGATAAAGGTATTCTAAACAATACTGGTTTTTATTTTGCTAATGAGCCTGCCAGACATAAATTACTAGATGTTGTAGGAGATTTAGCTCTTGTTGGTTATAGATTTAATGGTCATTTGATTGCAAATAAACCAGGTCACAAATCAAATGTAGAATTTGCTAAACTTATAAGAGAACATATTAAAAAAGAAGCTAAAAAAACCCC
Organism: Bacteroidales bacterium; assembly: GCA_030017935.1. Lineage (GTDB taxonomy): Bacteria > Bacteroidota > Bacteroidia > Bacteroidales > DTU049 > DTU049. The sequence continues at coordinate 13,099 of JASEGF010000006.1, forward strand.
AGTATCAAATTTAGATTTGAATAAAGAACCTGTTTTTGATATAGAAGCTATAAAACGTTTCATGCCACATCGTTATCCTTTTTTATTAGTTGATAAAATAATAGAAAAAGGAGAAAATTATATTATAGGAGTCAAAAATGTTACTTATAATGAAGCACATTTTTTAGGACATTTTCCTAAAGAAGCTGTAATGCCAGGTGTATTATTGGTAGAAGCAATGGCTCAGACAGGAGGGATGTTGATATTATCTGATTTACCTGATCCAGAGAATTATATTACTTATTTTCTTTCTATCAAAGATGTAAAGTTTAGACATAAAGTAGTACCTGGAGATACCGTAGTATTTTATTTAGAATTAACAACGCCTATTAGAAGGGGAATAGTAAATATGAAAGGCAAAGCATATGTAGGCGAAAGAGTTGTAACTGAGGCTGAGATGATGGCACAAATAGTAAAAATGGAAAATCCTTATTTATAGAAAAACCCCAAAACAAAAATAGATATGTTTAAGAATCATCCAAAAGGTTTAGTAATCGCTTTTTTTTCTAATATGGGAGAGCGATTTGGCTTTTACACAATGATGGCCATTTTAGTTTTATTTCTACAAGCTAAATTTGGTTTATCTGCTGAGAGCGCAGGAAGTATATATAGCTGGTTCTATTTTGCTATTTATGCTTTAGCGTTAGTAGGCGGTATAATAGCTGATTCAACCAAACGTTACAAGTTAGTTGTATTAGTTGGTTTAATAGTTATGCTTTTAGGTTATGTTATGATGGCTGTTCCGGGAACTACCCTGGCAATAGCAATTACTGGTTTAATGATAATAGCTCTTGGTAATGGCCTTTTTAAAGGTAATTTACAAGCTATTGTTGGTCAACTATATGATGATCCTAAGTATGAGTCCTTACGCGATACTGGTTATTTACTTTTTTATATGGGAATTAATATTGGTGCTTTTTTTGCACCTTTTGCAGCTACAGGTATTAGAAATTGGTTTTTAAAAATCAATGGTTTCTTACATGATGCTTCACTTCCTTCAATGTGTCATGCTTACATAGATGGACAAAGTTTAGATATAGCAAAATTCCAAGATCTTGCAAATAGTGTATCTAGTGCTCCCGTTACAGATTTATCTGCTTTTGCTCATCAGTATATAGATGTGTTTTCTAAAGGTTATAATTATGCTTTTGGAATAGCTGCATTAGCTATGATAGTTTCATTATTAATCTTTCTATTTTATCAAAAAAACTTACCAGATGCTAGGAAAATTCAAAAAGAGCAAAAAGCAAAAGAAGCTCAAGAGCACAAAGAAACTACTCCAGTAGCTTCATTTCCTATTAAAAATTTAATTTATGCTATCATATCTTTTGTAGTATTATTAGGAATATTTTGGTTTGCAATGGGCAACATTGATATAGGTTTCGCAGTTGCATTGTTTGGTGGTTTCATTACATATATAATCTTATCGGCTACTCCAGAAGAAAAACCAAAAATCACTTCTTTAGTATTAGTATTTTTTGTAGTAATATTTTTCTGGATGTCTTTCCATCAGAACGGATTAACACTTACACTTTTTGCACGTGATTATATTTTCAAAGAAGTAGGGCCTTTCACAGCATTATTCTTTGATTTGAAATCACTATTTTCAATAATTTTAGCTATTTCTGGTATAGTAATGATATTTACCTCAAAAAAATTACTCAATAAAGTAATTGCTGCAGTATTTTTCATTGGTTTTGGATACTTAACTTATTATTTTTATCAAATGAATGCTGGTAAAATGGTACCTATAGCTCCTGAACTTTTCCAATCTTTTAATCCTTTATTCATAGTAGCACTAACATTCCCTATAAATGGTTTATTTAGCTGGCTTAGGAGTAAAGGTAAAGAACCATCTACTCCAAGAAAAATTGGTATAGGAATGTTTATAGCAGCTATAGGCTATGTCATTATGATATTATCTTCGACAAATTTAACATCTCCAAGTGATATAGCACAATCAGGTATTACTGATTACAATAGAGTCTCCCCATATTGGTTAATTTCTACATACTTAACATTGACTGTAGCTGAATTATTCTTAAGTCCTATGGGCTTATCATTCGTATCAAAAGTAGCACCTAAGAGATTCCAAGGTTTAATGCAAGGTGGTTGGTTATTAACTACAGCCGTTGGCAATAAACTTTTATTCCTTGGTACTTATTTTTGGGAAAGAGTGGAACTATGGCAATTATGGTTAATATTTGTATGTGTTTGTGTATTTTCTGGCCTTTTGATTTTTGCTTTAATGAAAAGATTAGAAAAAGCAACAAACTGATAATTATAAAAATTTAATTTAAAAAGGGCTGATAAGATATTTATCAGCCCTTTTTAATTTTATAATAACTTGTAAATTGCAAAGTTAAAAATAAGATAAAATTAAAATGTCAAAGAATTTTTTATTAATAAAACCTATATTGCAATAAATAGTATTCATCATCAATTATATATTAATCAATCAACCATTTTCTAAAGTTCTCAATTCACGCTTCCATTGAAAATATCCTACAATTGCTAACAATGTGAGTATAATAAATAAAATAGTAGTAGGATATAATTGTTTATAAATATATAGAGCCACACTGGTAGCGTCCACGACAATCCAAATAAGCCAATTTTCTATTTTTTTTCTAGCAAGCATCCAAGTAGCTACGAAACTTAAAGAAGTAGTGAAAGAATCCCACCAGGGGACATTACTATCTGTAAATTTTTTAAGAATGAAACCAATTATAAAAAATGACAAAGCTGAAATAAAAGCAATTAATAGCCAAGATTTTAAATCTTTTATTTTGCTAATGGGAATTGTTTTTTTATCCTTATTATTATTCCCTGATAGCCAAACATATAATCCGTAAATAGACATGACCACATAATAAAATTGCATGCTCATGTCTGCATATAATTTAGCTGAAAAATAGATTATAATGTACATAGAAGAAACCACTAAACTGATAACCCAATAGAATGGTTTTACTTTAATTTGGAAATAAATAGCAATAATACCAAGAGTAGCTGCTATTATCTCAATCCAATGCAAGTAAATGTTGTTTAACAAAATTAATTTAAAATTTAATCAATAGGAGGAGTATAACTATCTAGACAAGCATTAGCAATTTTCATTACAAAAAGAGAATCTGGATTAGAAAATGCATTTTTAATTTCAGTAGTTAGAATATTCATTACAATATCATATTCACCAAAAATTTGAGTACTCATGCCATTGGTAGTGATTTTAATTTGTTCATAAGAACGAAGAGCCCTTAAGAAATTTTCTATAAGAACTAAATAATTGTTAGATAGGGGATAATAACTAATTTCGACAGAGGTTTTCATTTTTTTTCACAAAGTTAAAAAAAAATGGGTAATTGGAAATTTTCATTTTTTTAATGTATAAATCAATTAATGATATTAATATCATATTAAAATTATTATGTATATTTGCCAAAAATTCAGTATTTATGAAGACTTTAGTCAATAATATTAATGAACATCTAGCTATGAGTAAGGAAGACTCCAAAGCCTTCTTTGATAATCTCTACGATTTCCTACTACAGAACGAAGCTGACGTAGTAGATTACCAAGGTTTAAAAATTCAAAGCACTCCTCCACTTTGTCCAAACTGTCGTAGCAACAATATTGTAAAAAATGGTAAGCAAAAAGGTATGCAAAATTATCTTTGCAAGCATTGTGGTAGACAATTTAGAGTTACAACTGGCACTTTTGTGTATCGATTACAGAAATCTCAACTCATGCTCGAGTACATTCGTTGTATGGTTGCAGGTAAAAGTCTCAGAGCTTGTGCTAGAGAGGTTGGCATTAGTTTGCCAACAAGTTTCACCTGGCGACATAAAATCCTCGCTGCTTTAAAGAATTTTGACAAAAATGTTAATTTCTTTGGCATAGTAGAAATAGACGAATTGCTGATGGATTATTCTGAAAAGGGTAGACAATATTCAAGTGTAAAAGAAATGAAACAAGCAATGAGAAAAAAGCCAAAAAAGGTTGCTGTAATAGTTGCTACAGATAGAAGTGGAAATATTTTATTCAGAAACACTGAGAGCAACAGAGCGAAACGAGAAGACATAGAGAAATTTCTAAAAGGACGAATAACAGAAGATTCAGTTTTATGTACCGGTACAAAATACGCATTCAGACATATAAGAAAAAGTAAAGTGAAACACAAAGAGATAGTAGGAGCTAAAAAGAAAAAGCGAGGTATATATAGCACAGCTATAGTGAAGGCTAAGTCGGAGGAATTCACCAAATGGATATATTCAAAGTTCAGAGGAGTAGCAACCAAATACCTGCAAAACTATATTATGTGGTATGTAGCTATAGGTAAATACCTCTCAGAAGGCATAATTAGTAATACTGGAAGAATGCTTAACCTTGCATCCTCTGATAGATTTGCCTGGTATGAATATTTACGAGTAAGTAAAATATCATATACTGTTTGAAACAAAATTAACCTGCAATATTATCCTATACCCTTATAAAAATCTTTCCCCCCTTTTTACCTTATTCTCTGCTCTATGACTTGCTTGATCTCTTGCGTCTCTGCATCATAGCAATACACTACTATATTTACATTATCTTCGTTCCATTCATTTGATAATGTATAATTGTATGTTTTTACGTAGCTGTCATTAGTTATACAGTTTGTACATATCGTATCTCCCCAAATATTTGTTATACTTCCTCTTAGAACATGATTATGCACATAGTGTGGTATATCTGGTGTAGTCCCATATAATGGATTATTATTTTTTTGATAATCTATTATGCTATCTTCTGTTAATAATGCTACAAGCATTAGTGGGCTATCAAAAGGACTTAAAATATCTGTATTAATAGTGCAATTAAAATTTCTATTTAATTCGTTATATTGAGTTGTGATACTAATATTAACAATTAATTGCTCTGATAGTCTATCATTTACTATGCTGCCCCACTCGTTTGGCGATATTAGTTGGCTACCTAATAGTTGAACTCTATCTACCATGCCACTAGGATATGTACTAACTCCAAAAGACGTGTTAAGGATATTACCTTCTTCAGTTCTAAAATCTGTCATGTAATTTGGTGATACTAAGTTAGCAAAATTGCCAGAATGTATTGCAATTATTGTAATTTTACCTGGATAAAGTTGCTGTAGATTTTCTGCTATATGCGAAGCCTCTGGACAGTTTGGACATAAATGGCCAGTAAATTCTTCTATTAGGACACGCTTAACTTTATTATTAATAGTAGTATCAGTATTTGTATTTTGTTGTGTATAAGGTGGTTCTACTTTATCACAACCATATAAGGCTATGATAACTAAAAATATTAAACCTAATATTTTTTTCATATTTTTATTTTTTAAAATGTTGTAGAGATATTTATTCCAATACCAAAATACGCAGGTGTCCATTTACATACACCTCCTACACATGTGATACCTTCTTTTACTTTGCCATATGAAACAGATATTCTTGTAGCATTTTGCACATACGATATGCCTGTTAAGTAGAAATGCTGTCTATCATCTTTGTTTGGATTTCCATAATTATATTCATCTTGTAAAGAGATAAACCATTTTGATGATATTGCAAATTCTACCAAACCGCCTAACCAATTTTTATCGTGTTGTTCTTTATATTCATGTGCTAATTGGACTTTTATGCTGTTTTTTTTATTTAATTTATAATTTAGATCTAACACACCACAGTGAATGTAAAAAGTACCATCGCTATGTCCTTCGATTACATCACTATTATAAACTGTATAATTATATAAAAAATTTAATTTGAGATTTTTGCTCATGCGTTTATCTATAATAAAATCAGCACTTTCAAAAAAAACAGTTTTATCAATTTTAAAAAATTCAGAATTATAACCATCTGTTCCAGAAGCCATTACAGGAGTAGTATCATTTATTTGTTTATGGTCTATGTTGTGCATACGGGAATAATTAATTTGTATTTGTGTACCGTAGTTGCCTCCAAAGGTTGTATTTTTAGGTATTGTGAAATTCCCTTGTCCTGAGAATGCCCATTCACCTATAGCTTGGCTAGCATAAGGATAATTTTTTACTAAAATATAATTTTGTGGTTGTGTAAGTGCAGGAATATAGTTGATAATACTTCTAATGCCAGATTCATTTCTAAGCATTCTAAAGTCGAAATTATCCATCCTATGTGCTGCTAAATATATTCCCCAGTTATTTCCAAAAAATGTTATATCTGTGTGTGCACCATTGCCCTTGCGATAAATGTAATTATTTACTTTTGATGGATCTTGAGATTTAAAGGCTATTTCAGTATTCCATAGCATAAATGGTGAGGATAATTGATATCTAATAGCCCAAATGCCTATATTTTCTGGTAATTTATATAAAGGATCTTTATCTTCTTCATATTTACTGACAAAAGAAGTCCCTAGACTGAAATTCCATCTGCCTTCTGCCCATTTTTCATTTAATTTGTTAACATTTATTTCTCCATCGACGCCTCTAATATAATTTCCTGTATTTCCCCAAAAAAATTTTTGTGTTCCTATCAAACCTTTGATAATAAAATAATCTTTCATCTGATATGAAATTTCTATTCCATCTATTGCATTGTCTATACCTAAGGATCTATCTTCATATGTTCGCAATGCCAATCCTAATCCAAACTGATCATAAATATGGCCCGCTTTTATTTTAAGGTTATTATTATTGGATTGATATGCTATATATCTATGAGCTATTCCTATACCTTTAGTTTGTGGATCATAGCCTACCAATGCAGGCAGATAACTCTCAAACCTTAATCCTGCTGAAATATTTTTATTACTATAAAAAATTGATAAATATGCATTATTCCCAAATTTCTCTTTAGGTTGATATGCATTTATACTTGAATCATTCAAAAAATACATCGCATCTAATTGAAAATCTCCATTTATTTGTCCCCAGTTATGTTCATTTTGTCCAAATGAGATTTTAACACTTATTAATGTGATTAGTATTATTAAATAGTATTTTATTTTTATCATAAAAAATTTTTAATATTTGCAAATTTAATAGTTTTTTAATGGAATCATTATTTATTATTTATTTAGAAAATCTTTTACAAAATCATAAGCTGCATTAATAGATTTATCGAGCTCTTCGTTTATGATGGTAACATCAAAGTATGGTTCCATAGATAGTTCAAATTTAGCACGTTCTATGCGTTTTTTTAATGTTTCTTCATTTTCTGTATTTCTATTTTTCAATCTTTTTTCTAATTCTTCTATATTAGGAGGTTTTATGAAAATAGCTAAAGCATTTTCACCGAAAATATTTTTTAATTTTATTCCCCCTTTTACATCTACATCAAAAATTGGATATTTGCCATCGGCTATTATTCTATCAATTTCTGTTTTTAAAGTACCGTAGAATAGTCCAGGATACACTTCTTCGTATTCTATAAATTCATTGTTGGCTATTTTATTTTTAAATTCATCAATATTAAGGAAATAATAATCTTTGCCATTTATTTCATTATTTCTGGGTGGACGGCTGGTAGCAGAAATAGAAAATTCAAGAGGTAAGCCTTTACTGATCAAAGACTGTACTATTGTAGTTTTGCCTGCACCACTGGGAGCTGACACAATTATATATTTTTCTTTCATAGTACGTTACTTAATTGCTCTTTTATCTTTTCTATATCGTCTTTTATATTCACAATTATTTGTTGTATAGCCAAATAATTGCTTTTATTACCTAGTGTATTTACTTCTCGTAAAATCTCTTGTGATATGAAAGTTAATTTTTTGCCTTTTGATAAATTTATATTGTCTTGCAATTCTTTCTCGAAATATGCTATATGTGCTGTCAACCGTTGAAGTTCTTCATTTATATCTAATCTATCTAAATAATAAAGTATTTCTTGTTCTAATCTATTATGGTCTATTTCGATATTGTCTGGAAGGTGTTTAGTGAGATTTATTAAATCTTCACGGATTTTTTTGTCTCTTTCTTCTTTTAGAGCAATTATTTTTTCTGTATTAATTTTTATTTTACTCATTTTATCAGAAATATCTTTTTGCGTCTTTTCTCCTTCTTGTTTACGATATTCTATAACTTGAGTAATAGCATTTTCTATACTATTATTTATTATTTCTATTTCTGCATCAGTTAATTTATTTTTATCTATTTCGAAAACACCAGGTAGTTTTATTAGAGTAGCAAGAGAATTTTCCATTTCATTGATTTGATATTTAAATGAAAAATTATTTATTTGATTTAAATAACTATATAGAACATCTTCGTTTAGTGTAGGTGTAGGACTTCCTTTTTGCATATCGTAGTTTATATAGAAATCTACTTTGCCTCTTATCAATTTATTAGCTAATAAATTACGAATATCTATTTCTAAACTTTTCAGAGATTGAGGAGTACGAATATTAATATCTATATTTTTGGAGTTTAGGCTAGTAATAATAATTTCATATCCTGTATTAAAAATAGTAAATTTATCACTGCCATATCCTGTCATTGAATATAACATATTTTTTTTACAAATTTAATAGGTATTTTTTAAACAGAAATTTCTGAGGCGTTTAATTAATAACTAAATTATTACAGTGTATGTATTAATAATAGCTATATTTTCTATGAGTATAATTTTGTTTTAATTAATTAAGAGAGATCTCTACTGAGGAAATGATGATTTGCAAAAATGTTTTTTAAAAATATTAGTTATTTGTTTAAATTAATTAATGATATATATTTAATAAATTTTTAATGTTAAATACCTTTATTTATGAATATTTTATAGAAATATTTTCTAAATTTTTAATTTTTATTAATTTTCTTTATAAGTATTAATTTGAAAAGAATTAATTGATATTTTTTTTGATTAATATATCATTACCTAATTTAAACATTAAAAAATTTTAATCTATTTCTACCTTAAGTTTAAAAAGTTCCAGATAATATCTCAGACCTCATGGTCAGATTCATTAAAAATTATCAGGGCTAAAGCCCAATTAAAATATTTATTAAATCCACGACCTTTAGGTCGTGGTTAATGGAATTGGGAGAGAGATAAGCTATTATCTGCATAAAGTTCTGGCAATAGTGTAGGAAATCAAAAGCACTAGATAATAATCTTGGCTTACAGATTAGAGATAAAAAAGCTAGTTTATAATTCCGGACTTTAAGTCGAATAACAAATAGCTGGTTATTAACCCTGACCTTTAGGTTAGTATATGACAAAGAAAGAGGTGTGAGCTTTAGCCCTGATAAACATATTTATTAATTTACTTTTCTTTATCAACCACACAAAAAAAGTCTCCACTGCAGAAATGCCATATTAATTC
>JASEGF010000070.1 GCA_030017935.1 Bacteroidales bacterium
GCAGCAATAAGAAAGCTTTTAAAACTGTAAATGCAGAACACATCAAACACAAAGAAATTACTAACAAAAATGAGATGAAGCAAGGTATATATAGCGTATCAACTGTTCATGAGAAGATAACAGATTTTGTTGGCTGGATATATTTCAAGTTTCGAGGAGTGGCTACGAAGTATTTAACAAATTATATTATGTGGTTTGTGGTTCGAGGGAAGTATTTGGCGGAGAAGATAATAGAAGATACGGGAAGGTTGCTGAATTTGGCGGCGTCGGATAGGCGGGCATGGGAGCGGTATAGAGATTTGATGTCTCAAACATATTTAATCTATAACATTTAAAAATTTTTACCAATTCCCATTTTAAACAGCTCTTACCCCCTCATTAAACATTTTATACAATAAATTCCCTTTTATTTCCTTTTTTTTGGCACAACTATCTTATTAATATTCCATTTGAATTAAAATTCATAATTCTTGCAATCTCTTTCTTCATTTTTTTATATTAATTTCTGTAATTTTGCAATTCAATTTAATTACTTATTTATGGAATATAATTTTAAAGAAATTGAGAAAAAATGGAGAACTGATTGGGGAAAATCAAAAATTTATAAGGTTGATATTGATTACAATAAACAGAAATATTATGTATTAGACATGTTCCCTTATCCAAGTGGTGCAGGGTTACATGTAGGTCATCCATTAGGCTATATTGCTTCTGATATTTATGCTAGGTACAAAAAATTGCAAGGTTTTAATGTGTTACATCCTATGGGCTTCGATGCTTTTGGCTTACCTGCAGAGCAATATGCCATTCAGACTGGACAACATCCAGCTATTACTACAGAAAAAAATATTAGTAGATATAGAGAGCAATTAGATCTTTTAGGATTTTCTTTTGATTGGTCTAGAGAGGTCATCACTTGCGATCCGAAGTATTATAAATGGACACAATGGACTTTTATTAAGCTTTTCAAATCTTGGTATGATAAAAGTATAGAAAAAGCTCGCCCTATTGATGAATTAATTAAAATATTCGAGCGAGAAGGTAATGTGAATGTAAATGCCGCTACTACTCAAATAAAAGTATTTTCTGATAAAGACTGGCTTAGTTATAATGAAAAGGAACAGCAAGATATCTTAATGAATTATCGTTTAGCATATTTATCAGAAACTTTTGTAAATTGGTGTCCCGCTCTGGGAACGGTATTAGCTAATGATGAGGTTGCTGATGGGTATAGTATACGTGGCGGATATCCTGTAGAGCGAAAAAAGATGAAACAATGGCTCTTACGCATTACAGCTTATGCAGAACGATTATTAGCAGGATTAGAACAAATTGATTGGCCAGAGAATATCAAAGAGGTACAACGCAATTGGATTGGTCGCTCCGAAGGAGCTGTTATTAGATTTCCTATAAAAGATGTCCCCAACAAATATATTGAGATATTTACTACACGTCCAGATACCATTTTTGGGGTTACTTATGTATGTGTAGCTCCAGAATCTGAGCTTGTCCCTTTGTTAACAAAAGTATCTGAAAAAGATAAAGTGGAAGATTATGTTAAAAAAAGTCTAAATAAGAGTGAAAGAGAACGTTTGACTGATATTGATAAAAAGACTGGCGTTTTCACTGGTTCTTATGCTATTAATCCTTTTACTGGAGAGGAAATTCCTATTTGGATAGCTGATTATGTGCTGGCTTCATATGGTACTGGTGCAGTGATGGCAGTGCCTGCTCATGACAGCAGAGATTATGCTTTTGCTAAACAATTTGGGTTACCTATTAAAGAAGTGATTAAAGGTGGTGATATTTCAAAAGAGGCTTATGAAGATTTAGAAGGAGAGTGCGTAAATAGTGATTTTATCAATGGGTTGAAACCTACTGATGCTATTCAAAAAGTTATTGAAGTAGCTGAGGAACGTAAGTTTGGCAGTAGAAAAATTAATTATCGCCTTCGTGATGCTATTTTTAGCCGTCAGAGATATTGGGGCGAGCCTTTTCCTATTTATTATAAAGATGACATTCCTTATCCATTAGATGAATCTAAACTGCCATTAGAATTGCCTCCTGTAGATTCTTATTTACCCACTGAGGATGGCAAACCGCCTCTAGCACGAGCTAAAAATTGGAAAACTGAAGATGGTTATCCTCTAGAGACCTGTACTATGCCAGGCTTCGCAGGTTCTAGTGCTTATTACCTCAGATATATGGATCCAAATAATGATAATGAGCTAGTATCTAAAAAAGCTGTCGAATATTGGCGAAATGTTGATCTATATATTGGTGGTTCAGAACATGCTACAGGTCATCTGATATATGCTAGATTTTGGAATAAATTCTTATTTGATATTGGCATAGCTGTAGAGGATGAACCTTTTGTTAAATTGATTAATCAGGGAATGATACTCGGTCGTAGTAATTTCGTCTATCGTGCTAAACCAGTAGATTTTGCTATTTATAAATTAAAAAAAATCCTACCAACGATCTCAGATAATTATGAAATTATTCTACAAGATGATATTATTACTATCTCTCTTGCTGATTATAAAACTTATATTTTTGTAGCTAAAAATGATAATATTGAAAATGCTCAAAAGCTTGCTAGTAGCCTAGCAACAAACAATTATAAAATTTTAATTATCAACATTGCCAATATTTTACTAGAAAATAACCCAAAAGACATATTAGTAAATGAAACAAAGAGTTTGCAAGATGGAGAAATTAAAATAATAGGTAGAGATATATATCTGCCACCCATTTTTGTCTCTAAAAATATTGAAGGGAGAGAAGAGTACACTTATCCTATGCACGTAGATATTAGCTTGGTGAGGAATGATATTTTAGACATAGAAGCTTTCAAAAAATGGCAACCAGAATTCGAAAATGCATATTTTGTTTTAGAGGAAAATAAATATATTTGTGGCTGGGAAGTAGAAAAAATGTCTAAATCTAAGTATAATGTGCAAAATCCTGATGATGTAGTGAATGAATATGGTGCTGATACTCTGCGATTATACGAAATGTTTCTCGGGCCAGTAGAACAAAGTAAACCATGGGATGTGGCAGGTATAGAAGGTGTACATAGATTCCTTCGAAAATTTTGGCGATTATTTTTCGATTCTAGTGATAATTTTTATCTTAGTGATGATGAGCCTACTAGAGAAGAATTGCAATTACTGCACAAAACTTTGAAAAAAGTTCAAGAAGACATAGAACGCTATGCCTACAATACTGCTATTAGCAGTTTCATGGTAGCTGTAAATAATTTGCAAGATTTGCATTGTAATAAACGAGCAATTTTAGAACCTTTGTTGATAGCATTATCTCCTTTTGCACCATTTATAACTGAAGAATTATGGCATCTAGCTGGTCATACTGATAGTATTCATGAGGCTAATTTCCCAATTTATGATGAAAAGTACACAACTGATGATACCTGTACCTATGCTATATCATTCAATGGCAAGACTAGATTTACTTTAGACATAGACATTGCAGCAGACGAAGAAACTGTTAAAAATATTGTCCTAGAGCATCCTCAATCACAGAAATGGCTTGAAGGCAAAGAACCTAAACGAGTGATAGTAGTGAAAGGCAAAATAGTAAACATTGTAATGTAAATTAAACATTCTACATAATATTTATTATATTTTACTGCTAAGTCGAAAATTTTCAATATTTTTGTTAATAAAATAATTTTTTATTTTTTCTGTTAATATAAAAAATAATATTTAATGCGTAAATTAACTTTTTTAATATTATTAATTTTACCTATAATAATTTTTTCACAAGAAATTAAAAAATTTCTAGATAGGCCATATGTAATCGAAAATTTTAATAATGTAGAATTACCATATTATATAGAAACTTCAAATACCATACCTCTTAATAATAATTGGGATTTTTATTTGAATGTAGATAGTACATACTTGATTACTCCTGAAAAACTAGGTGAATACTCGAGTAATTTGACTAATAATTTTGATATTCATTATAATGAGCAAATAGTAAATGGCAAAAAACAAATTGTTTTTTTCATCTGTCCTTTTCGTAAAGTCTCTGACAATTTAATAGAGGTTTTACAAAATTGGAATATTCAAGTGATATTCTCTCCTACACAATCAAATACTATTTCTCAGAAAAGAACATATGCTTCTAACTCTGTATTATCAAATGGACAATGGATAAAACTCAGTACTAAGCAAAAAGGATTTCATTTGATTACTTATGAAAACTTAGTATCATGGGGACTAATATCTTCTCCTATAGCGTCAGAAAAATTGAGAGTTTATTGTAATGGTAGTCGTATGCTACCTGAGGCTAATAATGTCCCACGTTATGATGATCTTCACGAAATATCAATAGACATACGTGATGGTGGAGATGGTACTCTAAATCCCGGTGATTATGCTATTTTTTATGCAGAGGCACCTGTATATTGGGATTTTGATCATACCTCAAAAACCTTTGTACATTCTCGTAATCTTTATTCAGAAAAAAATTATATTTTCGTAACTATAAATGATGTAGGAATACCACAACGCATAAATACAGCTATATCGCCTACTGGTACTATTGACTTATCTGTTAATACATTTATGGATTATAATTTATCAGAAAATGAATTATATAATTTTAATAAAAGTGGTAAACAGTGGATAGGTGATAAATTTGATTACACTCTCAGCAGGGATTATTCTTTTTCTTTTCCCAATATAGTAGCAGATTCTAATGTATATATTAAAGCTATAGTATATGGTAAATCAGAGTTACCATCATCATTTAGATTAATTTATGGCAGTAATAGTTACACTATTCCTATTCAACAAGTGAATGGCTACTTAGATGATTATGCTAAAAAAGGTATTGCTAATGTTAGTTACAAATCATCAAATCCTACTATTAATATTACTCTAAAATATCAACAAGGAGGTAGTAATAATGCTGTAGGCTGGTTAGATTATTTAGAAGTAATCGCTTGGCGTTATTTGACTTTCTATGGTTCTCAGTTGAGCTTTAGTCATCCACTATTACCAAGTAATAAGATTGCTAAATTTACCATTGCTAATGCTCCTAGTGATATTTATATATATGACGTTAGTACACCTGAACATCCTATTAGAATCATCGGGACGCATAACTCATCAAATTATCAATTTGTAGATAGCACTAATAAAATCAAAAATTATATTGCAGTTTCTAGTACCTTTATTATTCCTACCTACGAAGGGACAGTAAGTAATCAAAATTTGCATGCATTACCACAAGTAGATTACATTATAATAGCTCCTAATATGTTTTATCAGATGGCAAAAAGATTAGGCGATCTTCATCTGGAACATGAAGGCATGAGTTATATAATCGTTTCCCCAGACATTATTTATAATGAGTTTAGTGGTGGCAAACAAGATATCTCAGCTATTAGAGATTTTATAAAAATGTTTTATGATAGAGCAACTAATGATAATGAGAAACCCAAATATGTATTGCTCTTTGGTGATGCATCCTATGATTACCTAGATCGAATTAATAATAACACTAATATAATACCTACCTTTCAATCAATAGCTTCAGTGAGTCCAACGGCTAGCTATGCTTCAGATGATTTCTATGCTTTACTCGATGATGGTGAAGGATATGAATGTAATGGAGCTCTAGATATAGGTGTCGGCAGACTGCCTGTCATTAATGAGAGTCAGGCATGGGCAATGGTAAACAAAATAGAAAATTATTATAAAAAACAAGGTCGTAATGACAGCATTATTATTTGTAATGAATCAGAATGTTTGGTGCCGCAATTAAGTGATTGGCGAAATAGGATAGTTTTAGTAGCTGATGACGAAGATGGAAATCTGTATGTAAATCAAGCTGAAAATATTGCTACCTTAGTAGAAAATAAAGCTCCGCAAATAAATATTGAAAAAATTTATTTGGATGCTTACCCACAGATATCTACACCTGCTGGACAAAGAGCCCCTAATGTAAATGCTGCAATTAATAAAACTTTTGCAGATGGCATTCTTTTGTTTAATTATATTGGACACGGTGGCGAAGAAGGTCTGGCTCATGAGAGAATTCTACAAATTGCTGATATTCAATCCTGGCAAAATAAATGTGCTATGCCTTTGATGATCACTGCTACCTGCGAATTTAGTAGATATGATGATCCTGGTAGGACCTCTGCTGGTGAATATGTTATACTCAATCCTAATGGCGGAGCTATTACTATGATGACTACTTCTAGAATTGCTTATAGCTCTTATAATGCTACACTCAATAGTGCATTAATGGATACCTTGATGGGGTTATCTAGAACATCTAGCCCTTCTTTTGGTGATGTTTTTGTAATTGCCAAAAATGCTGCAAATAATGCTAACGCCTTGAAAAATTTTATTCTATTAGGTGATCCAGCTACTAAAATTGCTTTCCCAGCTAATAATATTATTATCGATAGCATAAACAATAAATCTATAGATTACCTCGATACATTGTCTGCTTATGAATTCGTAACTATCACTGGACATTTAGAAGACTTCAATGGAAATTTGTTAAATGATTTTGATGGTACTATTTATATAACTATGTATGATAAAAAACAAGAATTCTCTACCTTAGGCACAGATCCCAATAGCTCTCCTGCACCTTTTAAAGTCTTTTCTAATATAGTATACAAAGGGTCGGCTTCAGTACACAACGGATTATTTGTTATACAATTTTATATGCCTATAGATATACAATATAATATTGATAAAGGTAGAATAACTTTATATGCTGAGAACGGTAAAACTGATGCTAGCGGTTATACAAATAATTTTTTGATTGGTGGCTCATCTACTCCAATAGCGGATAATCAAGGACCACAAATCAATCTTTATCTCAACTCTACTAATTTCCGTAATGGCGATGTAGTAAATGAAAATCCAACTTTATTGTCTTATATTTATGATGAACACGGCATTAATATTACTGGTCAAGCTATTGGACACGATTTGGTAGCATGGATAGATAATGATTATTCTAATCCATTGATTATGAATTCTTATTTCAGATATTCATTAGATTCTTATAAAGATGGATATCTTATCTACCCATTATCCGACTTATCTGCTGGTGAACATTCCATCACTGTGAGAGCTTGGGATGTTTTCAATAATTCATCAGAAGCAAGTATTAATTTTCAAGTGATACCTAATGATAACCTTACGCTTAATAAAATATTCACTTATCCTAACCCTATGACTACTAATACTACATTCTATATTCAACATAATCAAGCTTGCTGTAATAATAAAATTATAATAGAAATTTATGATCTTTTAGGTAATATAATTGCAGTTTTAGAAAACGAAAGCTACAATGATGCATATTATAATACTGAAATACAATGGGATGGGACTACTATCAATGGTGCTACTATAGCACCAGGTACTTATATTTTCAAAGGATGGTTAGAAAATGATGTAGGCAAAACTTCTATTGCTTCTGGTAAAATTTTAGTAATTTCTGATAATTAAGTGATATAATAAATTTAATTTTTTTTCGTAATTTTGTTTTTAATTTGTTTATAAAAGATAATATGCAAAAAATTGGTTTTAGTATTGTAATTTTAATCTTATTTTGTAATTTGTTTACATTAAAGGCACAGACTAATCAAGATATATTAGGTCAAACAGGCGATAGATTAAATACTATCACGACGGCTGTACCATTTTTATTAATAGCCCCAGATGCTAGATCTGGCGCTATGGGTGAAATAGGCGCAGCTACTCCACCAGACATCAACTCTATGCACTGGAATCCTGCCAAATATATTTTTATGGATGGAGATTATGGTGTTACGATTTCATATACGCCATGGATGAGAAAGCTTATCAATGATATTAATTTAGCATATGTGAGCGGTTATTACAAATTTGATAAAAATCAAGCTATAGCTGGTTCATTAAGATATTTTACTTTAGGAGAAATACAGTTTGTAGGTATGACACCTGACGAAAATCTAGGAACTTTTTCTCCTACTGAGTTTTCTATTGATGTTGCATATAATAGAATCTTTGGTGATAATTTCTCTTTTGCTATAGCTCTCAGATATATTTATTCTAATCTTTCTGGTGGTGCTACTGTAGGCACCGGTCATGCAGAAACTAAACCTGGACAGTCTGTAGCTGGTGATGTAGCTATTTTTTATAAACATGATTTTAAAATTAATAAACGTGATTCACGTATAGCTTTTGGTATGGATATTTCTAATCTAGGAGCTCGCATTACTTATAGTGAGCTGGGTTATAGAGCTTTTTTACCTACCAATCTTCGCATTGGACCTAGCTTTACATACAATATTGATGATTTTAATGCCATCACTGTTGCTTTTGATTTAAATAAACTTTTAGTTCCTACACCTCCACTATATGCCTTTGATTCAATAACTGAAGAATATGTGATAGCTGAAGGAATGGACCCTGATAGATCTGTTGTAAATGCATTGTTTACTTCTTTTTGGGACGCTCCAGGTGGTTTCAAAGAAGAACTACGTGAAGTTATTTTCAGTGGTGGAATAGAGTATGATTATTCTAAGCAATTTTTTATAAGAGCTGGCTATTTCAATGAGCATAAAACCAAGGGTAATCGTAAATTCGCTACATTTGGTGTAGGTGTCAGATATAATATTTTCGATTTAAGTTTCTCCTATTTAGTACCTTTCGAGCAACATCACCCACTAGAGAATGTGTTGCGTTTTACAATGACTTTCGATTTTTTCAAACCTCAAAATAAACCTAAATAGTGAATGAAAATCTTAGAATAGGATTTGGATTTGATATTCATAAATTAGCAAAAAATAAAAAACTTTTCCTTGGTGGTGTAGAGATACCATACAAGTATGGATGTGTGGCTCATAGTGATGGCGATGTACTTATTCACGCCCTTATAGATGCTATGTTCGGTGCTCTCAATCTAGGTGATATAGGCTCGCACTTCCCCGATAATGATATGAAATTCAAAAATATTTCTTCTATAGAATTACTCAAACAAACTATTGAAATTTGTAAACCTTTCAATTATAATATTTCTAATATCGATAGCACTATCATCCTGCAAAAACCCAAATTGCAACCTTATATTGAAATTATTCAAGAAAACCTTTGCAATGTTCTAAATATTTCAAAGGACAAATTATCTATTAAAGCTAAAACAAATGAAAGATTAGATAGCATAGGCAAAGGCAAAGCTATTTCAGCATATTGTATTGTTTTACTTGAAAAAAATTATTTTTATAAAAATGAATTTTATTTATAATTGGAGAGTTAAATATTAACCACACAGTTAATAAAGAATGTACAAAGAAAACAGAGAATGATAGTATTAATTGTCTGAACTGAGATTTATGGAATTAAAGGATTTTTTAATTGATTTTCTTATTTTTGCTAATTTGTGTGCATTTGTGGACAATAAATATCTAACT